>NZ_JADYXB010000061.1:0-12068 GCF_015864485.1 Pseudoalteromonas sp. SWN166 | reverse complement strand
GTTGGCTGTTAGAACTCAATCTGTACGAGTGCCCACACAGATGATTGCTTTATATTGTTAAAGAACGTTTTGAGTCGCTTTAGCGTCTCAAGGGATGCGAATAATACACCCTTTATTTTTCAAGTCAACACTTAGTTTTAAATTTTCTTTTTGGAAGATTTAAAACCGAAGTTTTATTTAACTCTCTGAGGTAGTTCGTGCCTCGCTATGCGTTGGCGTTTCCCGTCTCAGTGGGGTCGCATTATAGGGAGATCATATTTTTACGCAAGCACTTTTTTAAAGAAAAAGTAAAAAAAGATGCTGTTCGGTTAGTATCTGAACTAAACACCCCGAAACTGATAGTTTTGTAACCAAACAGTGCACTGTATGGTACAAAAATCACCTTGCTGATACACTCAAATACTAATAATCATGATCTAAAAGGTACTAACTATGGCAATTCGTTCTTATAAAGGTGTTACTCCTTCATTTAATGCGTCTGTTTATGTTGATGATTCATCGGTTTTGGTTGGTAACATTACTTTAGGTGATAATAGTAGTGTGTGGCCATTAGTAGCTGCACGTGGCGATGTTAACTATATACGTATTGGTGAGCGTACAAATATACAAGATGGCAGTGTATTGCATTTATCTCGTGCAACTAAAAGCAATCCTGATGGTTACCCACTTATTATAGGTGACGATGTAACTGTTGGTCATAAGGTAATGCTACACGGATGCGTACTAGGAGATCGTATACTTGTGGGTATGGGCGCTATTATTATGGACAACGTTGTTGTTGAAGACGATGTTATTATTGGAGGAGGTTCTTTAGTGCCTCCAAACAAGCGTTTAGAGTCTGGCTATTTATATGTAGGAAGCCCAGCTAAGCAAGCTCGCCCTCTTACAGACCAAGAACTTGCCTTTTTAAAAATATCTGCCGATAACTACGTATCGCTTAAAGATGAGTATTTAGCTGAAATCGCTAACTTAGAGCAATAAGCTTACTTCTATCTGACCTGCCGAGTTGTAACTTTCTTCTTCGATAAGCTCCTCGGCACGCTCTTCGTAATCAAAACGGTACTTTTCAAAATACTCTGTTGCATGGCTTTCGTCTGTTAATTTAAGTTTATTTACTTCTATTACACACTCCACCAGCATGCCACTAACTTGTGCAAAGAATACTAACTGATGATCGGGCTCTCTAAATTCTAGCCTATCTATAAATTGTATTGCTTGGTTCATTTAAGCGCCCCTTGTTTTAGTGCATCAACTACAGGAAGTATTTTTGGCATTTTATTGCGCCATACATAATAGGCTTGAGCAGCCTGGCCCACTAACATACCGCTGCCATCTAAAAGCTTAGCGTTAATATTGTGCTGTGCAATCCAGTTCATAAAAATAGTATTTTGCAGTGAATAAAACATGTCATAAGCAACTTCACAATTAGTTATATGTTTTTCATCAAGTGCTGGAAGCTCATCATTCATACTGCTAGATGTAGAGTTTATAATTAGTGAGTAATCGCTTACTGGTAAATCATTAAAGCCAAAGCCAGATACAGGTCCGTATTGAGTAAATAGCTCTGCGAGTTCTTTAGCTTTTTGTGCTGTGCGATTAACGATTATTATTTCCTGAGGGTTATGCTCTAGCAAAGGTAAAATAACGCCTCGAGCTGCACCGCCCGCGCCAATAATTAAAATACGCTTGTTAGTAATAGCTACTTTATTAGCAAGTAAATCGTTAACAAAACCGACACCATCTGTGTTATCACCGAGTAATGTGCCATCATCTCGTTTTTTTAATGTATTAACAGCCCCTACAATTTTAGCTAATGGCGTAAGCTCATCAGCCATTGCATAGGCTTGCTCTTTAAATGGCATTGTAACGTTAGCGCCAACACCACCTTGCTCAAAAAAAGACGATACTGTTTTTTCAAAGTTATCGATAGGTGCTAATATTGCGCGATAGTCGATTTGCTCACCCAGTGATACAGCAAATTGTTTATGTATCGCGGGGGATTTTGAATGTTTAATTGGATTTCCAAAAACCGCATATTTGTCCATTTTAAAGCAACCTCTTTGCAGCTATATACTGCCTATTAACGATGATAAGTAATATGATTAAACGACTTTTTTCTAAATCTAAGCCAGCTCCCGAACAACAGGCTCCTACTCCTGAAAAAACACCGTACGAAATAATAGGTGGAGAAAAAGGAGCGCGCGCTATTGCCAATCGATTCTACGACATAATGGAGTCAGATGAATACGCTAAACCGTTATATGATATGCATCCTCTGCCATTAGATCGAATTCGCCAAGTATTTTTTGAATTTTTATCTGGTTGGTTAGGCGGGCCAAACCTATTTACAGAAAAACATGGCCAGCCAATGCTACGTAAACGCCATATGCCTTTTACTGTAGATAAAGCATTGCGCGATCAGTGGATGTATTGCATGAATAAAACGCTGGATATAGAAATAGACAACCCGTTGTTACGTGAAGGCTTAAAGCAATCATTCTCTCAACTAGCAACGCACATGATTAACCAGCATTAAATTTGTATTTAGCCACAATGCAAAAAGGCGCTAATTAGCGCCATTTTGATTACTGTATAATTATTATAATTGCCATTCTCTGGCTATCAGCTCACTTGGTTGACTAGTTAGCCACTCTTGCGGGCGTAAGTAGTACTGATATAGGTTAGCTTCTGGGCTACTTGGCTCTGGTTTATAATTATATTCCCAGCGTGCGAGTGGTGGCATAGACATTAATATAGACTCTGTGCGTCCGCCACTTTGTAATCCAAATAAAGTGCCTCTATCCCATACTAAATTAAACTCAACGTAGCGTCCGCGACGATAAAGCTGAAAATCACGTTGTTGCTCTGTGTATTCATCATTTTTGCGACGTTCAATAATAGGTATATAAGCATCTAAAAAGCCATTACCCACCGATTGCATAAACGCAAAGCTCTTTTCAAAGCCAAGTTCGTTTAAGTCGTCAAAAAATAAACCGCCTACTCCGCGCGTCTCGTCTCTGTGCTTTAAATAAAAGTACTCGTCGCACCAGGTTTTATATTTTGGATAAACTTCGCCGCCAAATGGTGCGCAAATATCATGAGCAACTTGATGCCAATGCTGTACGTCTTCTAATACTGGGTAAAAAGGAGTGAGGTCAAATCCTCCACCAAACCACCATATTGGGTCTTCGCCTTCTTTTTCAGCTATAAAAAAGCGCACATTGGCATGACTTGTTGGTACATGAGGGTTTTTGGGATGAATAACTAACGACACACCACATGCATGAAAGCTTCGCCCTGCAAGCTCTGGCCTATGCGCTGTTGCAGAGCCTGGCATTGAAGCGCCAAATACATGTGAGTAATTAACTCCACCTTGCTCTATTACAGTGCCATTTGTGGTTACACGTGTACGACCACCACCGCCTTCGGCTCGCTGCCAATTATCTTCAATAAATTTAGCGCTGCCATCTGCTGCCTCTAAACCTTGGCAAATAGTGTCTTGCAAAGCCATAAAGTATGCTTTTACTTGATCTAATAATTCGCTTTGCATTTTAACCTCTAAATATTTTGCCCGTCATGGCGTCTTTTATTGTGCTTGGTTGAGTATTGCCACCTAACGGCTCGTCAACGTAAAAACCAACTTGCTCTGCAAATTGCGCTTTAGCTTGCTCAATACTAATAACAGTTTCTTGCCCTGTTAAGTTTGCACTGGTTGATACTAGCGGCTTACCAAACTCTTGGCATAAACGCTTTACTGTTGGATGGTTTGTTACCCTTACAGCAATCGTATCAAACTGCCCAGTTAACCATTTAGGCGTATTTTTAGAAGCAGGCATAACCCATGTAATTGCAGCAGGCCAACTGGAAAAAATATCAGCGCGTTTATCCATTGGTATTTTTGCATCGTCTACGTATTTTAATAACTGCCCGTAATTATCAGCAATTAAAATAAGCCCTTTTTCAACCGGGCGCTGCTTAATAGCTAATAGTGCCTCAACGGCTTGTTGATTATCTGGATCGCAACCTAAACCATATACAGCTTCTGTTGGGTATAAAATAACTTCGCCTTGCGTTAAGCATGTTGTTGCAGTGGGCGTATTTGAAAGGTCTGACAAAGTAGTCTCCAGATATAATTAAACGTTATTCAGTTGGGGCGAGCTTATGCATGCAACTTTTTTGTGGGCATTGCAATAATGTACCGTTTGCCATATTTCTTTCTATGACGATTGGCCAATTACATTGTGGGCAAGGGTGTTCGACCGGTTTGTTATTAAGTGTGTATTTACAACTTGGGTAGCAATCACAAGAGTAAAATACTTTACCAAACTTATTACTACGCGCGACTAAATGACCTTTTTTACATTTTGGGCAACTAGGTAAAGTGTCTTCGCTTTGTTTTTCTTCATTTTCGTTAGCAATGTAATGACACTCTGGATAACCCGTACACCCAATAAACATACCATAGCGGCCATTTTTAACCACCAGCGGCTTACTACATTCAGGACATGCTGAATCTTCTAATATTTTGATTTCATTACTATCGTGATGTGCCAACGGTCTAATAAAATCGCATTTAGGATAACTTGCACATCCTAAAAAAGGACCTGATTTACTATTGCGGATCACTAACTCTGAACCACACTGTGGGCATATCTCGTATTCTTTTTCGAGGGCGTGCTTGTTCGCCGAGAAAAGCGAATGGTCGATTTTACTCATGGTGATCCTGATAGGTTGGTGAATTTTCGCCTAATATACCCAAACCACTTAAAGATACAAGCAATGCCGTGCTTATCCGTTTAAGTAATTTGAGTACAATTAAGATAATTATCTCTAATGAAGAAGTTCGCTGGGTTCATCAAAAATCAAATCTTCCATTTGCTCATACGCCTCCTCAGAGCCAGGAACATTAAATAAAATCATAAGTACAATCCATTTTAAATCCTCTAAACTTATGCTTGGTTTATCGAGTGAGGCTAAACAGTCCATTACCATTTCACGAGTCACATTGTTAATAACGCCTATTTGCTCAATAAACATTAAAAAGCCACGACACTCAGCACTGAGCCTTTGGCACTCGCTATCGGTAAATATACGCACGGCATATTTAGGGTTAGCTATTAAATAAGGAGATTCGTCACTGTGTTGTAAGTCGGCCAGTTGCTCTAGCCAATCGAGAGCTTTAAATATCTCAGGCTTATTAAAACCCGCGCGCAGTAGCTCATCGGTTAGCTCATTTTGCTCGGCAAATATATCCGCTTCGCTATGAATGTAATTTTCAAAAAGATATAAAAGAATATCAAACATATTACCTTCCTGCGCTTAACTTAATATAACCATCTAGCACGCGCTCAATCTGATCGTCTAATTCTAAATCGAGCAATCTAGCGAGTACTTTGTCTATGGGCCACTGAGCACGACGTACAATGTCGTCTACGCTGGTGACTTCAAAGCCAATACTATTTAAAACCTCACATTGAGAATTGGCTTGAATCGGTTGCTCTTTATTACCTAAGTTACTGTCGTAAGTAAAACTCACCTCATCAAGAATGTCGGCTACGTTTTCTACTAGCTTAGCGCCTTGCTTTATTAAAAAGTGACTTGCCTGCGCTAACGGGTTTTTGATAGAACCCGGTACTGCAAACACCTCTTTATTTTGCTCAAGCGCATAACGTACTGTTATTAACGAACCGCTTTTAATTTCAGCCTCAACAATAAGCACTCCCAACGATAACCCAGAAATAATACGATTACGACGCGGAAAATTATGTGCATTAGCAGCTGTTCCGGGTAAAAACTCACTCACCAGCAGGCCGCTTTCTAAAACTTGGTCTGTTAATAGTTTATGGCGTTTGGGATAGTAAATATCAACCCCAGTACCGAGCACAGCAATGGTTTTACCCGTACCAGCAAGAGAGCCTTTGTGCGCAGCACCATCTATCCCTCTTGCCATACCTGAGGTAACTGTAATACCAGCCAAAGTTAATTCGTATGCAAATTCTGATGCTATTTCAAGTCCGGTGGGTGTCGCATTACGACTTCCTACTATTGCAATTTGCGGCGTAGATAATAACGAGACATCACCTCTACAAAATAGTAATAAAGGCGCGCTGGCAATCTGCCGAAGATCCTCAGGATAGAGCGCATCAAAAATACAGACTACGGTAATGCCCTGCTGCGCAATTAATTGCTCATAATGATTTACTTGCTGCCAATTAGTGTTGAGTAAATTACTCGCTTGATTAGCAGTTAATCCAAGCTTTAAAAGCTTGTCATGGGGTAAGTCGAATAACGACCCAAGGGAATAATGTGTAGATAATGCTAAAAGGGTTTTTATACCCAACCCTTTACACATATAAAAGGCAAGCCAGTGGGCTAGCTTGCCAGATGACTGATCCATGCTCTCTCCTAGAGCACCGACTCGCTACTTCTTAATGAATAACTGCAATATCTCCAATGCGAATTGGGTGCTGGTTTTTAGTTATTAATGCATAACTTACTTTGTCATACACTTTAAAGACAATTAGCTCGCCAACTTTTTCTTTAGGCATAGTCCACGTTGTATTTTCTTCGTCAGACTCACCACCAAATAATTGGCTTGCATCAGATAAAAGCTTCTCGTATTTACTAGAATCTTCTGGGTAACGAGGGCCACGAGGGCCATCAATAACCGTTGGCGATTGACGTTCTAGATCTAATACATGACCTTCTTCTATATTTTGTTCACTGCCTAAGTTTAGCACTACAACATCCATTGTGCTGAATTCTCTAACGTGGCGTGGAGAAGCAATAATATTACCTGTTACAGGCTCAGAGGGACGGTGTATATTAAAGTACGCTGGAAGCATTTGACCTTCCATTGCTGGTATTAAAAAATCACCTTGTTGAATTTCTCGTTTCACCGATTCAACGCGTAACGACGAAGGTACACCATTGTGTTCATCACCCGATCTAAAGGCACGTGCTATACCCACAAAAGAAGCACGTGTTGCTAATACTTCACCGGTTAGATCTGTGTAAGGGTCACCCTTATGGTAAATGGCATACGCTTTATGAACTTGTAAGTCGCCTTTAGCATATAAAATGTGGCCTAACGTTTGTGTTTTAGTATTTTCGTTAGCACCTAAAATATAAGGCTTACCTTTAATATCGTCACTGTTCATTGCTTGCTCGTAACTGATATAAGGTTTAATCATTTCAAGCGGCAAGGTAGTAATAGCATTACGCCCTTTTGGTGTAATACGCCCCTGAGGAGATAATTTTCTATAGCCTTTATTGATGACTAAACGTGGGTTTCCATCGGCATCGTATATAAGCGCCAATGCATCACCGGGGTAAATTAGGTGTGGGTTGTCAATTTGTGGATTCATTTGCCAAAGTTCAGGCCAGAGCCAAGGCTCATTTAAATAGATGCCAGAAATATCCCAAAGCGTATCGCCTTTTTTTACAACATACTGTTTTGGAGCATCTTTTTTTATTTTAAGTACATCAGCGACTACGGGAAACGCAGCGCTTAACGTAAGCATGATTGCAAGTAATGGAGATTTCATTGAGCTTCCTTGTATTGTTTTTTCATTATTATTGCCCAAAACCTGTTAAAGGTGAACGCGAATGGCTAAAATAAGAGCATACAATACCCTAAATTAAGCACAAGTGAAAAAGGTAACTATGGCTAGGTTAGAAGTTTTAAGATTTCCAGATGAGCGTTTACGTACTATAGCAAAAGATGTTGCACAAGTTGACGACACAGTACGTCAAATTGTAAAAGACATGCTAGAGACAATGTACGATGAAAATGGCATTGGGCTTGCAGCCACGCAAGTAGATATTCATCAACGAATAGTCGTTATTGATGTATCAGAAGAGCGCGATGAGCCACTGGTATTAATTAACCCACAAATTATCAAAAAAGACGGCTCTACCGTTAGCGAAGAAGGCTGTTTATCAGTACCTAACTCGTACGCAAAAGTAGACCGCGCAGAAACAGTAACAGTCGCTGCACTTAACGAAAGCGGTGAAGAATTTGTACTAGATGCAGATGAATTACTGGCTATTTGTATTCAACACGAACTAGATCACCTTCAAGGTAAGCTGTTCATTGATTACTTATCTCCATTAAAGCGCCAACGTATTCGTAAAAAGCTTGAAAAAGAAGCCAAGTTTGCAGAACAGTAATAAGCACCTTAGGAAAACTCAGTGACTCAACCATTACGCATTATATTTGCCGGTACGCCGGACTTTGCCGCACGTCATTTACAAGCGCTGATTCAAAGCGAACACCAAATAGTGGGTGTATATAGCCAGCCAGACCGCCCTGCGGGTCGTGGTAAAAAATTAAAAGCCAGTGAAGTTAAAGCGCTAGCGCTTGAGCACGACTTACCGGTTTTTCAGCCTCAATCATTAAAAAATGATGAAGCACTAGCTGAGCTAACAAGCTTAAACGCCGACATTATGATTGTTGTAGCATATGGCTTAATTTTACCTAAAGCTATATTAGAAGCCCCAAAATTAGGTTGCTTAAATGTGCATGGTTCTATATTACCGCGCTGGCGCGGTGCTGCACCTATTCAACGCGCAATTTGGGCAGGCGATGAGCAAACTGGCGTAACAATAATGCAAATGGATGAAGGGCTAGATACCGGCGATATGCTACATATAAGCCGCTGCCCTATTAGCGCCACCGAAACAAGCGAAAGTTTATATACAAAACTTGCTGAGCTAGGCCCAGACGCGTTGATTGAAACCATTAATAAATTAGCAAATGGCGAGATCACGCCTGAGCCTCAAAATGATGAACTTGCTAACTACGCTAAAAAGCTTTCTAAAGAGGAAGCTAATATCGACTGGTCAATGAGTGCTCTGCAAATTGAGCGAAACATTCGCTCTTTTAATCCATGGCCAGTGTGCTTTACCCAAATGGGTGGGCAAACAGTAAAGATTTATCAAGCGCAGGTTGTGCAGCAATTAGGTGATCCTGGGCAAATTTTATCAAGCGACAAAAATGGTGTAGTAGTAGCATGTGGCAAACATGCTTTATGTATTACGCAATTACAACCGCAAGGTAAAAAAACAATGGCAATTAACGACTTTTTAAATGGTCGTAGTGACTGGGTTACTCCTGGCACAATATTAGGCGAAAACAATGAGTAATGTTCCAAATGTACGAGCGCTTGCCGCTGAAACTTTATATAACGTAGTTGATAAAGGCGCATCGCTTAATCAAGAACTTCCATTTGCAAGCCAAGGCTTGCCGCCTAAAGATAAAGCGCTGCTACAGCAAATTTGTTACGGCGTTTTACGCTACTTACCTAGCCTTGAAAATTACTGCCAACACTTAGTAGAGCAGCCATTAAAAGGTAAACGTAGAATATTTCAGTTTTTATTATACGTGGGTATTTATCAGTTACAGCATATGCGCGTACCACCACATGCTGCCATTTCAGAAACGGTAAACGCACTGGCTCAACTGCGCGCTTTAGGATTAAAAGGGCTAATAAACGCCATTTTACGTAGTTTTCAGCGCCAACAAAGCGAACTTGAAGAAAAAGCAAAGCTGATCCCTGTGTGCTTATACAACCACCCAAATTGGTTTATCAAACAAGTTAAAGAAGCCTATCCAGATAGCTGGGAAGAGATACTTGCAGAAAACCAACAACAAGCACCTATGTGGTTACGTGTAAATCAATCGCAATTTAGTACGCAAGAATACAGCGATATGCTTAGCGCTAACGACATTGAACATACCTTAAACCCAGACTTTATAGATGGGATTAAGCTTGCCAAACCACGCGATGTATTTTCATTGCCTGAGTTTGATACGGGTGCATGTTCAGTACAAGATGCAGCAGCCCAACTTGCAGCACGCTTTTTAGAACCTAAAGCAGATGACTACATTTTAGATGCCTGTGCAGCACCTGGCGGTAAAACATGTCATATATTAGAGCTTGCTGATGCAGAAGTACTTGCACTTGATAGCGACGCAACTCGCCTTGAACGTGTTAAACAAAACTTAACGCGTATTGGCTTAGGTGCAGACCTACAATGTGGCGATGCTTCACAACCACATACTTGGTGGGACGAAAAGTTATTTGATCGTATTTTGCTTGATGTACCTTGTTCAGCTACTGGCGTAATTCGCCGTCACCCTGATATAAAATGGTTACGTCGCGCATCAGACATCGAAGACTTATCTAAATTACAAAGCGATATTCTTGATAGTATTTGGCCTCTGTTAAAACCAGGCGGCACATTGGTATATGCTACGTGTTCGGTACTCCCACAAGAAAACCAACAGCAAGTTGCTAAGTTTTTAGCTAATAACGATGACGTAGAGCATATTCCGCTACACGAAAACGATACCGTAACAACTCCTGGTTTGCAGTTATTACCCGGTGAAAGTGATGGATTTTATTACGCTAAACTAGTTAAAAAAGCCTAATAGCCGTACACTGAATAGTTAGCCATTTATGAAATATTAAATGGCTATTTTTTTAATTAAATTATGGTCAATACCACGGGTAAATAATGAAAATAATTATACTCGGTGCCGGGCAAGTTGGTGCTACGCTTGCTGAAAACTTAGTTGGCGAACAAAACGAAATTACCGTTGTTGATATAGACGGTAACCGATTACGTGAACTTCAAGATAAGTACGACTTACAAGGGGTTATGGGCCACAGTGCGCATCCTGATGTATTACGCCGTGCAGGCGCTGAAGATGCCGATATGATTATAGCGGTAACCAGCTCAGATGAAGTGAACATGGTTGCATGCCAAGTGGCATACAGTATTTTTAAAACCCCCACTAAAATTGCCCGCATTCGCTCAGAGCAATATTTAAAATACCGCGAAAAGCTATTTCAAAACGATGATTTACCAATCGATCATTACATTGCCCCAGAAGCACTGGTCACTAAGTATATTCGCCGTTTAATTGACTACCCTGGTGCTCTGCAAGTATTGCAGTTTGCCGATGGCATGCTCTCGTTAGTCGCCGTAAAAGCTTACTATGGTGGTTTATTAGTAGGTTATGCGTTATCAGCACTTAAAGAACATATTCCTAATGTAGAAACTCGTGTTGCCGCTATTTATCGCCAGGGTAAAGCAATCAAACCACTGGGTACCACCGTTATTGAAGCCGACGACGAAGTATTCTTTATTGCCGCAACAAAACATATACGCGCAGTAATGAACGAGCTACAAAAACTTGAGCGTTCGTACAAAAAAATTATGATCGCTGGTGGCGGTAACATTGGTGCAGGCCTTGCCCGCTCACTTGAAAAAAATCACACCGTTAAATTAATTGAGCGCAGTAAAGAACGTGCCGAGCAGCTCTCAGAAATGCTCGACAACACGGTCGTTTTTTGTGGTGATGCATCTGATCAAGAACTACTTTCAGAAGAACATATAGAACAAGTTGATGTATTTATTGCCGTAACCAACGACGATGAAGCAAATATTATGTCGGCCATGCTTGCAAAGCGTATGGGCGCACAGAAAACCATGGTGCTTATTCAACGTGGAGCTTACGTTGATTTAGTACAAGGCGGCGAAATAGATATTGCCATATCACCGCAACAAGCCACTATATCAGCGCTATTAACTCACGTACGACGTGGTGATATTGTTAATGTGTATTCACTGCGTAAAGGTGCGGCAGAAGCTATTGAAGCCGTTGCCCATGGTGATGAAAATACATCTAAAGTGGTTGGCCGTGCAATTGCCGATATAAAACTTCCAGCGGGTACCACTATTGGCGCAATAGTACGTAATGACGATGTACTGATAGCCCACGACGATACAATTATTATGTCGGGCGATCATGTCATCATGTTTTTAATCGACAAAAAACACATTACCGTTGTAGAAAAACTATTCCAAGTAAGTGCTATCTTTCTTTAATTAGTTCTTTAAATTAGTTAATTGAACACACAAAAAAGCCGCTGACTAAGGCTAACACCGATCAGTTAAGGTATTTTTGATCGGTTGACCGATCTTTTGGTTGCTTCACAATACCCTTATCATCTTTTGATTATGAGGGTATTTTTATGCTTAGTCATTGGTTACTTGAT
>NZ_JADYXB010000060.1:0-13580 GCF_015864485.1 Pseudoalteromonas sp. SWN166 | reverse complement strand
GAGAACGAGTGAAACGTTATATTCTTCCAGAAAAAAGAAAACGGCCCAAAAGTAGGACCGTTCGAATTTCAAAAACTCGGTACACCATTAAGTCAAAACATGCTTAACTGAATGGTGTTAGTTATATAGCGGCTTTTTATACATAAAAAAAAAGAGCTAAATAGCTCTTTTTTAAATTTAATTTGTTAAACCGATTAAAGGTTTACTTGGTCTTTAAGACCTTTACCTGGTTTAAAGCTTGGGATAGTTGCCGCTGCGATTTGGATCTCAGCACCCGTTTGTGGGTTACGGCCAGTGCGAGCTGCACGTTCTTTTACTGAGAAAGTACCAAAACCAACTAATGCTACTGAATCACCTTCTTTTAAAGAAGAAGTTACAGCACCTGTAAACGCGTCAAGAGCACGAGTAGCAGCGGCTTTAGAGATTTCTGCATCAGTAGCAATTTTTTCAACTAATTGAGCTTTATTCATTGTTAGATTCCTATTCGTTATTATTTTGCCTTCGCAAAACCTATCTTTATGCATTTTTAAAGAGTTAGCAACAGCAAATTGCATTTTTTGCTTAAATTCTTAAAAAATGAGTAAAATTTAAATAATTCTCGGTAAAATACAGCGTGTTGGGTTAACAAAGACTTAATTTGAGTACAATTTTGGCGCAAGTTAAGCAACTGGGTAAATAAGCTATATTTTTTCGATAACTAAGGTCACTTCCCCGACCTCGACTCCAAACTTAACAATAGATGTGCGGTTTATCAAGCGCGATTGTGTAACCAGGTACATCCAATCGTCAAAATTGACTTCTAAAGTGCTGCCATCGTATGGAAGGGCTACATTGTAATTCCAATGAAATACGCTACCATCGCTTTTGCCTTTTGCCGTACCTATAACATCGGCCGCTGTACCCGTTAAACTATTGTCGTTATTTAACGTTATTTTCCAAATACGCTTTTGAGTTTCGCCATCGTCGTAAACAAAGTCTTCTTCAATAACGCCCTCATTACCATCCCAAGTCGCATTCATGTCTACAACAAGCTTTCGGGTCAGCTCGCCTTTAAAGTCTTGTACAACACCATAGGCTTTCAAATTTCCGCTAAAAAAGGTTTTAAAATCGAAATTTGGCGATGTATTTTTATAATGTTCAACTTTTGGTGCCGAACAGCTAATTAACAGCACAGCAGATAAGCATATAACCACTGTTTTAAACGTGTTTAATACATTCATATTAATTCCCTAATAGTTGCTTTCGTAGTTTTGGCTCAGAGGTTTTTTCATCAAGCCAAATGGCTAAAAAGTCACTCGAAAATTGAAGCTCATTAATTTCACCAATTTTTTCATCATTATGATAAAAAGTGCTCATACCCTGCTCATTTGTGATTAACGTTAGCGAATCACCTTGTTTAATATCAGGCCAAATCGACAATAATTTACTGTCGTATTTGTCAGCTAACCCTTTTTTTCCAATATGCTCCCACTGCTCATTTGTCGCTTTCACTATTTCTGTAGCGTCAAAGTCTCGTAAGTAGGTGAGCTTAAATTTAACAGGATGTGTTCCTTCACTGTAATTACCGGAAGGGGTAAATAGCACAGCGTCATATACATCCCAAAATAAATACTCCATTCGCGCCTCACCCACTTTACTAAACTGTGTGTTGGCTAAAACAATTGAAGTTGTAAGCAAATAAAAAGTAACTGCCTTTAGTAAAAATTTCAAAATGAGCTCCCTTTGAATAACTGGGTAATGTTACGAAGTGAAAATTATTGCCGATCAGCGGTTAATAAATAACTTTATTTTTTGGTTTATAAAAAGGATAGCGGTAAACACTGCAGACCAAAGTACGCCGTAAACAAGCCAAAATTGCCATAAAGGTAATCCTAGGCTTATTACTTCAAAACGAGCACCGGCCCAATAACTTGCAGGCGCAAAAGCCATGCATACTAAAAAGGCTTGCCAAAGTTTTAATCTGCTTAAAAAGAGCATAGAGGTGTTTAAAGAAAGTAATAATGCAGCCCATAAAAAAACAAGCCATAGGGGGAAGGGATATACTTTAAACTCTAACAAGCCTAACTTTACCGCTATAAATTCTAATAACAGGGCTAAGGGTAGCGCTTTGACTAGCAGTAAAGTGTCTTGCTTTTTTTGCTTTGACAACAAAAACATTAATATAATAATTAATCCGCTAAAAATTAGCGAATCAGCTTCAAGCAGTAGTGATAAAAACCACACTGCTTGAAACAAAACAAAATTAGTAATTGAGCGCAATATCATCGTTATCGCTAATAAAACGTGGTTTACGCGCCATTAAATGCACAGTACTGGTCGCTCTTGCTCTAAACGCACCTTCACAATAAGCAAAGTAAAATAACCATAAACGGTAAAAGCGTTCATCAAATTTAGAGCGGTCCAAATCAGGCCAGCTTTTTATAAAACGAGTTCGCCAATCTGCTAATGTTCGAGCGTAGTGAGCGCCAATATCATTAACGGTATGAATAACCATATCGGTGCTGTTTTTAATTTGCTCACTCATTTCGTTAAGTGACGGTAAGCACCCACCCGGAAAAATATACTGTTGAATAAAGTCAGAGTTTTTTAGGTAATGCTTATAACGCTGATCGCCAATAGTAATTGCTTGTATAAGCATGGCGCCGTCGTCTTTTAAAAGCTCACCACATTGGGTAAAAAAGCTCGGCAAGTAATCATGACCAACTGCTTCAATCATCTCGATAGAAACAAGCTTGTCGTATTTACCTTTTAATAGCCTGTAATCAAGCTTAAGTAATGTAATTCTACTCTCGAGGCCAAGTTCAATAATTTTATTAGCCACATAATCATGTTGCTCATCAGATATGGTTGTTGTTGTTACGTGGCAATCGTAATGAGTCGCTGCATAAATTGCAAAAGCGCCCCACCCAGTACCAATCTCAATAACTGAATCATTTTTTTGAAGCTCAACTTGCTCACAAATACGTTTAAGTTTGTATTGCTGCGCTTCTTCAAGTGTGGCTTCTTTTGTAGGGTACACTGCACTCGAATATAGCATTTCTTTACTTAAAAAAGATTCGTACAAATCATTTCCTAAGTCGTAATGAGCAACAATGTTCTTTTTAGAACCCGATTCAGAATTTTTATTTTGTATGTGATTAAATCGGTGGGCTATATTGCTGAAAAATGCGAATTTCTTTTCGAACTCATCGAGTTGTTTTTCATTTATAGCAAATATTTCTATAAATGACGTTAAATTGTCGCAAGACCAATGCCCTAATATATAGGATTCACCAGCGCCAACACTACCTGATAATGCAAACGCCTTGTACATAGCTTTATCGTTAACTGTGACTGTCGCTTTTAGTGCTGACGATGCATCACCAAAAACTGTACGTTCATTTGCGTCAATTAAAATTATTTGACCTGTTTTAATTGACGCGAAAGCCTTAGTCACTAATTTTTTATATATATTAGTTAACCAACTCGTACTTTGCTCGCAATTTAAGCTCGACACTTTATCCATTAAAATACCTATTAATTGTCCTGACTATCGATGTGCTTTATGGCTTACCTGAGTGACCTAAAAAAGGCACTCGCTTTATAAACAACTTTAACGCTTGATAATAAATACCTTTGAAAATAGACCATGTCATGGCCGGAAAACGTTTAAACAACTTACTTAGTTCTTCATTAGTGAGTTCTTTACGTTTTAAGCGAAGTGTTGCATCAAATAGTAACTCTTCATCTCGCTTGTTTTCAATATGTATCAATGTTTTATCAGGCGATTGTTTAACATGCCAATGATAGTTCATATCTAGATTCATAAAAGGTGATACGGAAAAAGCCTTCTTAAAGTTCACTTTTTTTTCTAAAGGTACTAAATAATAATGACGCTCGTTCCAGGGTGTATTACTGACCTCAGCAATCATGTACTTAAAACGGGTGTCGTTATTTCCAAAAAAGTAAAAATTAACAGGGCTAAAATACACACCAAAACAACGAAGTTGCCCAAGCATATAAACATGAGTAAACGTCTCATTTACACCTAATGCAGCAAGTTGTTCATGTGCACGTTCAATAATGGGATGTTGGTAAGGGGCTGATATATTTTTAAGATAATCGGCTTCATTAAACTTTAAGGCTTTTAAGCCTGATGTACCTAACTGTTTATGTACACCATTTAATTGCTGAGGATTATTTAAATCTACCCATATCATATATAACGGGTAACTAAAACGATGTTCTTTAACAGCAAAACGGCGATGTTTTACATCGCCTAAATACACTGCACTAGTCAAATTCAACCCCAAGTTGTTTAGCCACATCTACACCACTGTGTACACCGTCTTCATGGAAACCATTGTACCAATAAGCACCACAAAAATAACTTTTATTGTGCCCGTCAATACTGTGTTTAAGTTTTTGAGCAGCAATAGACTCTTGGTTAAATACAGGGTGGTGATAAGTAAACTCGCGCAAAATTTTACTTGGGTTTATTCCTTCAAGATGATTAAGCGTTACACAAAACTGTGTATCCGATTGTATACCTTGCAAAATATTCATTTGGTAAGTAACAACAGCTGCTTTATCAGTGTTGTTATTAAGTAGGTAGTTCCAACTTGCCCATGCCGCTTTTCTATCTGGTAAAAGATTAGTATCGGTATGCAGCACTACTGAATTTTCGGTATAGGCTATTGAACCTAATACTGACTTTTCTTGATCCGTAGCATCGCCAAGTAGTGCAAGCGCTTGATCTGAATGACAAGCAAAAATCACTTTATCAAACTTACTTTGCTCACCGTTTTCAAACTCAATAGTTACTTCATCATTTTGGCGCGTAACAGATTTAATATCTGTATTAAGTTTAATTTTATCAGCAAAGCCTCTGATCAGTGGCTTAATATACTGACGAGAACCACCTGGTACTACATACCACTGTGGTCTGTTTGTTACATCTAAAAGGCCATGATTAAAAAAGAACTTAACAAAAAATTCTACGCCTACATTTTCCATTTCTTTAATACTGGTAGACCAAATAGCAGCTCCCATTGGAAGAATGTAATGGTATTTAAAAAAGTCATTAAAGTGATTGTCGCTAAGCAGTTGCCCTAATGATTGGTCTGCTTGGTAATCGTCTTTTTCGTGCAAAGCTTTACATAACTTATTAAACCTAACAATGTCGTACAATAAACGCCAAAATTTTGGTCTAAAAATATTACGACGCTGTGCAAATAAACTTGTAAACGTATGGCCGTTATATTCAAAACCAGTAGCTTCGTTATGAACACTAAAGCTCATTTGTGTTTCTTGTTTGTCTACGCCAATTCGTGAAAGTAACTTTTCGAAATAAGGGTAAGTTCTGTCATTAAATACAATAAAGCCGGTGTCTATTGCGTATTTTATGCCACACACGTCAACATCAACGGTTGCTGTATGACCACCAATATAATCATTTTTTTCAAATACCGTTACATCGTAATGTTTGTGAAGCAAATGCCCACATGTTAAACCAGATACACCAGTTCCTATTATTGCTATTTTTTTCAACGAGCTAATCCTTTTGCGATTTTAAGCCAAAGCGAGAGCGGCAAAATGCGCAGTGCTTTTAATATAAGTGTAAAACGATACGGAAAGTGAACGTCTTTACGGCGTTTATGTATTCCTTTAATCATATAATCTGCGGCTTTCTCAGCTGTCACAGCCATCGGCATTGGAAAATCATTTTTATTAGTAAGCGGAGTTTTCACAAAACCAGGATGAACTAAAGTCACATCAACATCATTTAAATCAACAGCTAAACTTTTGGCTAAATAGCTAACGCCAGCCTTTGAGGCTCCGTAAGCTTCTGAGCGAGGTAGCGCAAGGTAAGTAACACTTGAGCTGACCAAAACAAGCTGACCGCCTGAGTTTATTTTAGGAAGTAGTGCCTCTAGGCAATATCCCATAGAGAGTAAGTTTACGTTTATTACACGCTCAAACAATGCACTATCAAAATTTCGTGCGTCGTCTACGTACTCGCAATTACCTGCGTTTAAAATAACACGGTCAAAATGAGGAAAGCCAACTGTCGACTCTTTAATATCCTGTAAGTTAGTTGCGTCAAATTTACATGCTTGAATATTATCGTGCTTAGCAAGTTCAGCGAGCTTTTCACTATTACGACCACAGGCAATAACCGTATCTCCCAACCGCGCATATTTAATTGCTAGCTGCTCACCAATACCTGAAGTAGCTCCCGTTATAAGTGTGATCATAATTAACCTGCCCTTTTATCAATTAGCTTTATAACACTACCAAGTAAAGGAATATGCTTATATAACAACTCGCCTACATTAAAGTAATCTCGGTGCTTGATAATTTTGCCATTTTCAAAAATAAGCTTACTATGACCTTCCACTGATATGGTTTTACCTGATGAAAGTTTTGGATGTGCATAGTGCATAGTCCAATAGATGAAAGCGTTATTGCCGCTATTAAACGAATCACTAATATCAAACTGGCAATGTTTAACGTTACTGTACAAGTTAGCAAAGTATCTGCGTAATTCCACAATGCCATTAATTTCATGCATGGGGTCTATAAACTGTATGTTGTCACAGTAAATATCACTTAATAAATCAAGATTTGTACTATCAAGCTGTTGGTATATTTCAACAAACTTATCTACTGGTAACGGGTTATCCATATCACACCTTAAATGCAGCAAGTGCACGTTCTCGTGCCGCTTTATGATCAACTATTGCTGGCCAGTAACATTCTTTATCTTTACCTATTGTGGCTAAATAAGTGTGAGGAAAATGAATGTGTTTATCTGACACGTTTTCAAGCTCTGGTAAATACTTACGGATAAACTTGCCTGTTGGATCAAAGCGCTCGCTTTGCCTGATAGGATTAAACACTCTAAAATAAGGCTGAGCATCACACCCCGTACTAGCTGCCCACTGCCAACCACCGTTATTTGAAGCTAAATCGCCATCAATTAAGTGCTGCATAAAAAAGCGTTCGCCTTCACGCCAATCTATTAATAAATGCTTGGTTAAAAAGCTCGCAACAACCATGCGCAAACGGTTATGCATCCAACCGGTTTGCTTTAGTTGTAGCATTGCAGCATCCACTAACGGGTAACCTGTACGCCCTTCGCACCATGCTTTAAATTCACTTTCGTTTTTACGCCACACTACCGCGTTATACTTTTCGTTAAAGTTATCGCCGCGCGAAAGCTTAGGAAACTCAGCAATTAAGTGTCTGTAAAACTCACGCCATATCAGCTCGTTAATCCACGTAAAGGTTTTACTTTTCGACGTAGTTAAAATGTCAGGGTAGCGCTGTTGAATATTAATAAGTAGCTGCTTAGTACCTACAATACCCAATGCTAAATAAGGGCTTAAACCCGATGTACCCTTTATGCTAGGAATATCACGCTGATCGTCGTAGCTTGTTAGCTTATCGCATATAAAGTTATCGACCACGGTTGCTAGTGTTTCATCGTCAACCGGCCACTTATCAGAGCTTCCATCACTTTTTAGTAAGTCACTTTCATCAAACTTTATTGGCTCAGAGCTGAGAGGCCATTGTGGCAAACTAAAGTGTGTATCTTGGTACTGCTTTAACCACGCTCGCTTAAATGGAGTAAACACTTTGTACATTTCATTGCTTTGGTTTTTAACCGTCCCAACCGGCGCAATTAAATCGCCTTCGTACAAGGTAAAAGTAATAGAAAGCTCATCGCATTCATGCAAAATAGCCTTATCGCGATTAACTTCATTAAGCTCGTATTCTGTATTAGCTATTACGTGTTTTACACCGTTTAACTTACAAAAATTAATAAGTTCACGCTCACAATCGCAAAAGCTTGGCGCTTCAATAACATGTAAAGTAATGCCGACATCAGCAAGCTGAGATTGAAGATAAGTAACTCGGCGCTTGAGTAAGTCAATCTGAATAGGCGCAGTTTGATGTTGTTGCCACTGTTTTTCAGACACAAAAAAAATGGCGTGTTTAGCGCCATTATTTAGCGCTTGAATTAACGCTTCGTTAGAAAAAAGGCGCAAATCGCGCCTGAACCAAAATAATGTATCCATTAAATACCAAATCGTAGTTTTAAATCGTGAGGGTAAGGGTTAAAAAACACTTGTTTTTCAAGGTACTCATTTGGGTGAACCTTCAAATGATGCTTTAACAAGGTAAGTGGTACATACAATGGCACCAAACCTTCGCGGTATTCATCTATCGCATCGCGAAGTTCTTGTTTTTCAACCTTCGATAAAAATGTTTTAAAGTAACCTTGTAAATGCATTAACGTGTTGCAGTTATTTCTTCGAGATGCTGGCTTTTTAAGACCCGTCATCAAACCTAAAATATATTCATCAGCAACTGCGCTTATATCATCGCCTACATGTGTTCCTAGTAGGTTACCTAAGTCGCGATAAGCTTGGTAATTATGAGCCATTAACAAGTACTTATACTGAGAATGAAATTGAGTAAGCTTGTGAACCGACAGCGGCTCTTGTACTAGCTTTTGCCAATTTTTAAAAACGTAAATTCTCATCACAAAGTTTTCACGTAAGTGCATGTCGTTTAAACGTCCATTTTCTTCACATGGCAACAATGGGTTATGCTTCATTATTTGCTCAGCAAAAAAACCAACGCCTTCAGAGGTATTGCCTGTACCAGCTTCGTTGTATATTTTAATGCGCTCCATGCCACAGCTCGGGCTTTTTGCACAAAATACGAATCCGCTTAGTTCTTTAGCTTGTTCAGTTGCAATTTTTTTACCATATTCGGTAAGTTGTTGCCCTACTTCGCCGCTACCATCTGGGCGACATACTTTAACAGTATCGCCTACTTTAACCTGACGAATAGTTGGACGAGGTATCGGTAAACCTACTGCTACCTCCGGACAAAAACGTGTGTACTCAACGTGTTTGCCTAATTCATCCATACAAAAATTTGACTTTTTATGTCCTGTGTCAAATCTAACTTTTTCGCCTGCTAAGCAGGCGCTTATACCTATTTTTATTATATCTGTGTGCATATATTCTCTTAGTAAATCAAATTACCGATTGGATTTAGTAACTTGCTGAAGCCCTTATTAAAATGTAGCGCACTACTGACAACTGTAAAGCATAAACATCCATCTTTCGTTAAAGGTGTATGTTGATGACTACCATCTTGCCAAATAAAGTCGCCTGGTACGTAATTACCATCTTCATCACTAAACTCACCGTCTAGTAGTAAAGTAACTTCAAATCCGGTGTGTGTATGCTCAGGAATTTCACCACCCGCATCAATATGCAATAAGCTTGAACGCAGCGCACCATCATCCAGTGCAACGCGAGAACGCGCTAGCTTACCAACTTGTGTAAATTTGCTATGAGAAATACGTGTTAAAGCACGCGGCAGCTGATAATTGTGTTCGTTAATACTTACAGACACAGGCTCAACTTCATAAACTTCATCGATAGAATCATCAGACATGATCATATCAAGTACGTTTAATTCAAATTCTTCAAGTAATTCAGATTGCTCAGTTTGAGGTTTCTCAAATTTGGCAGGCTCTTCACTAAATAATGCATCCGCATTACTTGCTTCAATTTTGGCTACTTTAGCTTGGCACACAGGGCACATATCTACATGTATAGATACGGCTAAACTTAGTGATGTAGCAAGTGATGCATCGCAATACTGTGTCAGTAAAGTTTCACTCGGGTGATGTTTAATCATGCTGATCTCCCATTTCATTACGTAATTTTTGCAAGGCCAAACGTAATCGTGATTTTACCGTGCCTACTGGAATATTAAGTTGATGTGCAAGTTGCTCTTGCGACATGTCTTGAAAATAAACGCCTCTTACCACTTCGCGTTGAGCAATAGGTAATTTATCGAGGTAGCGTTTAATTTGCTTATCTTCTAAATGATCACTGTATTCGTGATGTGTATCTTGTGAGTCGTTTAATAACGGCCAAATGTCTTCGCTTATGTTTTCTTCTTTATTACTTTTCATTTTACGAAGCATATCGAATGAAGCGTTACGCATAACGGTATAAACCCACGTAGTCGCCGCACCTTTTTCACTGTGATACAAATGTGCTTTACGCCAAACTGACGTTAGTGTCTCTTGCACAAGCTCCATAGCTTGCGCTTCAACACCAAACTGCTTAATTCCAAAGCGTTTAATTTTTGGCGCAAAGTATTCAAATAAATAGGAAAATGCTTTTTTATCGCGTGATTGCGCAACATCTATAAGCGCTTGCATGAGCTCTTTACTCGGCGTTTCTGGCATGGCAGTGTACTTACCTGTATTAGGTTCACAACGTGGTGACTGTTGTTGACTTACCATAATAATTTATCCCGTTATTGCTTTTGTATTAAGTAATACGGGCAATAATTAATTTAGGATCATAAAATTTAGGCAAATTCGTTATTAATCACAGTATGGAGGAAACTCAGCAAGTTATCAAAGTTCGTTTCAAACGCAAGTTGCTGTTTTTTCTCAATTGATATAGGTAGGAGCTCAAGCCAACGTGCTGCAATCCAAGGCAACTTGTCAAAATGAGTCTGTTTGTACAATAAATTAAGCTCTGAATTACCTGCAAACACATTTTTGAGCGCGTCGTGCAATAGGTAATGATCGCCAATGTCGTTGTTAGAATACTTGTACCAATAAGGCGTATTACAAGGCGACACTAAGCCATGACGTAGTTCGTCTGCGTCTTGGTATACATCGTTTATTTGCACATTTTGCGAGGCAAATACATCAATTAATAGTACGTCGTTATCGTCTTGGTCAAAATCAATAATATCGACAAGGCAACCTTGCGCACTTATATTAAATGGCGTGTCGTGCTCAAATGTACAAAGCACAAACCCTGAATTATTTTTTAATGCGGTTTTAACCATATTTAAATAACGAGGCTCAAATATGCGTAATCGCGTATAACCTTCAGGTAACATAAAAATGGGTAATGGAAAAATCGCACGTTTCATAAAGTCTACTTATTTCAAACACTCTGCCTTTATTTACGTGCGCTTTTGCTAAGTCGATCAGCTTTGTATGAATCGAATTAATTACCAGCTATATAATTGGTTAAAGATTAAACCAACCTCCCATAGCTTTAAACACTTGAACCGAGTAATAAGCGCTAATCATGCTTACTACGGGTGCTAACATTAATGCAAATAATCCAAGTTCACTGCTCATCGTTTTAATCCTTTAAGTGGTTTATTTTACGTTTTTAACGCTAGCGTCAGTATTTTTAATCGTTGCGCTATCTGTTAAAACTGGCTCATCTAGTAAACTTTCTAAAACAGTTTTAGCATCAAAATAAAGTGTTTCCTTTAGTGATTTTTCAAGCTCAATTGTGGTTTGCTTAACGTAGCTTGTTACACTTTGAGTTAATATATCAGTTACATCTAGGTCTACTTCTGTTGCGTTTACTTGCGCAGAACCTAATACTAATAAACTTGCCATAGCGATTTTAATTGAATGTTTCATAATGGTATTCCTTGTTTGTGTATTGTTTAGACGTAGTTATATACTCAAGGGTTGTGCCAACATAAAAATAAAATATAAACCAATGTAATTAAAAGACTTTATGTAAGGTTGTTTGATTTTAGAAATTCATACCTCGTTAATTTAACCATTTAATTTAATTTTTTGACTATTTTTTAGTTAATAAATAAAAGAGTTTTAAGTGTATTAATACCGTCACAGTAAATACATTTATCGTTTATAAAAACGTCATATCTAATCGTTAAAGTGCGCACCACTATTAATAATTAAAAAAGTGCAGTATGACTCTTTCATCTCGTCGAAATTTCTTAAAAACCTCAGCAGCAAGCATATTTACAGTTGCGGTATCGAGCGCCATTACAGGTTGTGCTCAAACATTAATGAGCAAGCCTCTATCAGCAATTGAATTTAAACATGGGGTAGCAAGTGGCGATCCGCTCAGTAATGCTTTAATAATATGGACACGCGCAACAACTTCTCAATTAACGTCAGAAGTAACTGTTGCTTGGGAGTTGGCAAGTGACTCTCAATTTAAAAATATTATTCGCAGCGGGCGCGAGCAAACCGATAAAAGCCGCGACTTTACAATAAAAATAGATGTGCAAGACCTTACTCCAAATACAGAATACTTTTATCGCTTTATTGGGTTAAATACACAAAGCCCTATTGGCCGCGCTAAAACTCTGCCGGTTAGTAATGTTGAACAAACAAAAATGGTTGTTGTGTCTTGCTCAAACTACCCTGCGGGATATTTTAATGCTTACACAGATGCCGCTAAGCAAGAAGATTTAGATGTAGTGCTGCACCTGGGAGATTATATTTACGAATACCCAATGGGCGGATACGCCACGCAAAATGCTGAAAAAATTGGTCGCCAATTAGCCGCCGATAACAGCGGTGAAATTATTACACTTGGTGACTATCGTAAACGCTATGCTATTTATCGAACAGATAAAGGCCTACAAGCACTGCATGCCGCAGCGCCTTTTATTGCAATATGGGATGATCACGAAGTTGCTAATGACACATATAAAGAAGGAGCTGAAAATCATACCCCTGACGAAGGTGACTTTTTTAAACGCCGTGCAGCAGCCATTCAAGCCTATTACGAATGGCTGCCAATTAGGCCACCTAGGGGCGAGCAAAACCCGCAAATATACCGCACCTTCGATTTTGGTAATTTAATAAGCTTACACATGCTAGATACTCGCGTAATAGCACGCGATAAACAACTCGCTTACAGCGACTATAAAAATCTAGAGACCAAACAAATGGATGTTGCGCGCTTTGCGAGCGATTTAAATAATCCAAAAAGGCAGTTACTAGGTAACACACAATTAAACTGGCTCACGAGTGCAATAACTAAATCAAATGCAAAATGGCAAGTATTGGGTCAGCAAGTATTGATGACTAAAATGTGGCTACCTACTGAAATATTCTCGCAATCCGATCGCACTAAAATACCCGAGGTATTAAAAGAGTTAGTCGCTATTAAAAAAGCGGTGTTAGCAAATAAAGCGGTAACTCCTGAGCAACTAGCACGCGTAAATACTTTAATGCCTTACAACTTAGATGCATGGGACGGCTATCCTAGCGAACGCGAAGCATTATATAAAAGCGTTACTACGTTAAATAAAAAGTTAGTAGTGGTTGCAGGTGATACGCACAATGCGTGGCATGGCATATTAAAAAATGCAAAAGGCGAAAGCGTAGGAGTAGAGTTTGCAACACCTGGCGTTACATCCCCGGGTATGGAGCATTATTTAGCGCTTAATACAGCACAAGCAAAGCAAATGGCTGACTCGCTTTCATTGTTAATAAACGACTTAAATTATTGTGACCTATCGCACCGCGGATATATGCTACTGACAATTACAAACGAGCAAATCACAACTGATTGGCGTTATATAGATAATATAGATTCCCCAAGCTACAACATTGCTGCTCAACACCAAAGTGTTTATAAAGAGGGCGTTCAGAATTCTGTGTCAGCCTAAATTGCTAAATATCTAGCACACCATCTAACCTACCTTCGAAGTGGATGGCCAATTGCGACAATGTCAGATTCCAGTTATGGATTGGCATT
>NZ_JADYXB010000006.1:0-171672 GCF_015864485.1 Pseudoalteromonas sp. SWN166 | reverse complement strand
ACAATAGCGTTTTGGACCCACCTGATTCCATGCCGAACTCAGTAGTGAAACGAAACAGCGCCGATGATAGTGTAGCATTTGCTATGTGAAAGTAGGACATTACCAGGCTTCAAATTGTAGAGAGCCCGAATCTAACGATTTGGGCTTTTTTACGTCTACAGAAAAGTGAAATGCGCGCAATTAATGCACATGCATCAACACCTACCACGTAGGTCGGGCGAGCAACGCGACTCCCGATGCTAAAAATACAATAAAATCACAATAAAACCCCTCAATACCTCTGCACGCCAATATAGTAGCATTTGCTACGTGACTCTCCACCGCTGTGGGCACTACGACATTACCAGGCTTCAAATTAAAGAAACCCGTTACAGAAATGTGACGGTTTTTTTGCTGTCTGGAATTTAATAAATAGCCAAAAGCGCATGCAGAACTCAGTAGTGAAACAAAACAGCTCGAAGGCGAGCCCCGGCCAAAGATAGTGTAGCATTTGCTATGTGACTCTCTACCGCTGTGGGCACTACGACATCCTACTGCGTAGCGCACCGACCTCAAATTGTAGAAAGCCCGAATCTAGCGATTCGGGCTTTTTAACGTCTGAAGAAAAGTGAAATACGCGCAATTAATACACACTCATATCAACACCTACCACGTAGGTCGGGCGAGCGCAGCGACTCCCGACGCTAAAAGAATGTTTAATTACACAAAATAAGCTACGCCAATAATAATGCAGTACTTACACTGTGACCTTTCATCGCTAATTCAGCATTCTCTTGATGAACTGTTTTAAACAAAGTGAGCTTTTGGTAATACTAGTAAATGAATAAGCTTATTTTTTATATTTAACTCTCTGAATAATACTGAAATTAGCTAACAAACGAGCGACTTAACTTGTTTATGAAGGCAATGAATACTAATATAATTTCATGACCTTATAACTAAAATTTATTGAGTTAGTTGTTTTAAAATTACTACCAATAATGATTGTGAGCTGTAACTAGATGCCCTATGAAACATTTTTAGATGACTCTACTTCGCTAGTTGAATTTACACGTATTTACTTAGCTATTTTTTATACTTTTGTTGCGGGGTTTTATACATTTAGAATTATTTATAAAAATCGAGATACACCATCAGGCGTTATTTATCCCGGTGATAAATACTGTACTAGTTGGTGGAACCATATGGTTTTTAAATTTTTCAGAGCTGCTATTTGGTTTGTATGTGTAATTAGGGTGTTTGTACCTGAGTTAGATAGCTATCTAGGGCTATTCCCAATACTCAATGGCTGGCCAGGAGTATTATTTGGCGATGTATTATTGACCGCAGGCTTTATTTTAACAATGTTTGTACATTTTCATATGGCAGCACTTTGGCGCTCAGGAATTGATCCCAAGGGACCGCATGAGCTTAAAACATCAGGGCTATATGAATATTCTAGAAACCCGATGTACTTAGGTGTTGTAGCAGCGCAGGTCGGCTTCTTTTTAGCCTTACCTAGTGTATTCAGTTTGGCCTGCTTAGTAATTGGTTTTATAGCTATATATAGACAAACTTTAGTTGAGGAAGCTCATTTAGCTCATCGTTTTTCTACACAATATAAAGAGTATAAGCAACTTGTCCCTCGCTGGTTATAGCTTGGGATTAAACTCTAAATATATAGGATTTAAATTGAAGAGTTAGTGGGGTGCTCCATGTTAGATTAATAAATTTAAGCATAACAGGCATAAGTTAGATAACTTCTTTTTGTTCTATATATTTTTTAATAAACTCTTTTTTAGAAACTGCCTTTGAAAAGATATAACCTTGGATATAATCGCAGGTAAGCTGCTTTAATAGATCGTATTGTTTTTGTGTTTCTACGCCTTCAGCAACAACCATAACATCTAAATTATGTGCCATAGTAATAATTGCTTTAACGAGAGCGATGCTATTATCATTAGATTCAAGGTCATTGATAAACGAGCGATCTATTTTTAAAATATCGATATCTAAACGCTGTAAATATGCAAGAGAAGAGTATCCAACACCAAAGTCATCAATAGCTATATCTATATCAATGGCGCTCAACCGTTTTAATTGTCGCTGTATTGACGAGTCTGGATCCATTAGTGTGTTTTCAGTTACTTCAATTAATATAGTTTTTGCAGGCAGCTGATATTCCCTACTTGCTGCAATCCAATCATCTACCCAGCAACCAGCACGATCAATTTCAAGCGGTGATGTATTTACACTTATTTGAATTGTTTTTTTACTCAAAACGTTAAATTGAACGGTATCTTGAATCGCTTGAGATTTTACCCATTGACCGATGTCGTTTATTAACCCATTTTTTTCAGCGACGGGTATAAATTCATTGGGTCCTATTAGGCCTCGGTCAGGATGATTCCAACGAATAAGGGCTTCAGCTTTTGGCACCGATTGTCCATCAATTGAAAATATAGGTTGGTAATATAATTCAAATTGATTATGAGTTATTGCTATGCGTATTTCTTCTATTAGGCGACGTTTTTCTGTGGCTTTTTCTTCAATAGTATACGAGAAAAACTCGTAGCGATTTCGACCTTTATTCTTAGACAAGTACATTGCTTGATCCGCACGTTTAACGAGTTCTTCTACTGTTGAACCATCAGTAGGAAAAAACGTTAAACCTATGCTTGCCGTAACAAATACGGTTTCTTTTTTTATTTTAATACTCTGCATTAAGCTGTTTTTTATAGCTTCGGCAATTTTTGATGCTTCATCTGGACTGTTTACACCCTCTAAAATTAATGTAAATTCGTCTCCGCCTAAACGAGCTACTGTATCTTTACTTGTTATACAGCTTTGAAGCCTGGCTCCTACTTGATGTAATAATAAGTCACCATAATCATGGCCTAGGCTATCGTTTACTTCTTTAAAACCATCTAAATCTATAAATATAAGTGCGAATTTCATTCCTTCAACACTTACTAAGCTTTGTAGTTTCTCGTAAAAATACCGTCTATTTGGTAAATCGGTTAACCCATCCTGGTAGGCATATTGTTGCAACTGAATATTTGCATTTTCAAGTTCATTAGTACGGAGCCTTACTTGATTTTCTAATGAGTTTTCTCTTTTTTCGATGTTATATAACATATCGTTAAAACAAGATGTTAACTGTCCGACTTCATCTTGTGATAGTTGTTCTGCGCGTAAACTATAGTCATGTGATGTGGTTATTTTACTGGCTGTTTGTGCTAAATATAAAATTGGGTTTAAAAATTTACGTCTTAGTAAAAGAGACAAAATAAGGCTAACCGCAAAGGTAAATACCATCAGGATCATTATAAACTTGGTATAAAAAGTGATTCTTTCTTTAATGTAGCTGTCGTTAGCACGTATCTTTAATACACCATAATTATACATATCAAGTTGAAGCAAAGTATTAACTTCAATGCTTTGTTCTGTTTGTGTATCTTCGGAGTGTGCAATAGCTAATTGTTCACCAGTCGTACTCATTACCATTATACTAATGACATCTGCTCGCATCAGTATTGGGTTTATAAGTTCTTGTACTGCGTCTATATCGTCAAACATAAGTGCGGTAGTTATATTGGGTGAAAGCATTTTTGACAGAGAACCTAAGCTTTCTATTTGCTCCTCTTTAGCGCTGCTGATCTCATAAGCACTAAATACAATCGTCACTATTGCGGTAGATACGAGCGCTACACTCATTAAGATGAATAATAATTTTTTACTTATTGTATTGAGTGAAAATAGTTTTTTCATTACATTACCTTTCTACAACGCGGGCTAGGCGTAGTACTTTTGAACTCATAGTAATGCCTGCATCTTTAAGCTGTTGTGGTGCAATTTCAAAGCGAATTTTACCACTGGAAAGAAAGAATTTGATATGGCCGCCATTTTCAATAAATGAGTCTGTTTCACCAATGACCATAATATTTTTTAGATCTAAAGGAGTTATGTTTTGCCATTGAGCAAATGTATCCGAGGTAATAAATAGCATGTTACACGCAGAAGTTGAGACTTCATCAAGAGTAATTAATTTGTTGTATAGAGGTAAGTTTTTTATCGTGCGATTTTTTAAAGCGGTATTAGCCACATTAATAAAGTATTTATCAGGGCTACAAATAGTAAATTCATTAAGGGATTCTAATTGATAATCCCAGTGTCCAAAACGTGCAAAGTTATATAAGAAGCCTGCTTTTAACATGTATTCTTTTTCAACAGCGCTAACGCTGGCACTAAAAAGTGTCAATGTTATTAAGCTACTGTGAATTATACTTCTTAACTTAATCATCTAATTAACTTAGAAATTTGCTGAAATAGTGAATGTAATACATTCATCAATATAGTTCGGTAATGTATAGGTTTCGCGCGTATTGTTGTACTCAATATGTGAACCTGAAAATAGGTTTTTACCTGAAATTGCAGTAGACCACACTGGAGTAGCCTGCCAATTCCAACTAATATCTAACGTTGTGTAATTATCGGTGTTATATGCATTGGAGTTTACTGATCGTAATGTCGCAAATACATTATGGTCATCTAAGAATGTATAATCGGCTTTTACAAATAACTGCCTGTTTTTAGAGTCATAGCCGATAGCCGGTTCTACTCTTGGAGGTAAGTCGTAATTATAGTCAGTATAGCTATAGCCAAACTCAGTATTGAGGTTATCAACTGGTTGCCATGATACAACTAGGTCGAACCCTTTAGTGGTTGTGTCTGCTACAGATGCAAAGTCTAAATCTAAGCGAGTCATTGTTAGTGCTTGAAAGACTTCTGGAATTCTCCCTGCTAGAAATAAATCGAGTATAGAAATGAATTGCTCAGCATGAGTATTCATATCAATAACCGCTACATTTTTAGCATCAGTATAATAAGACGATAAATCTAACGACCAGTCGTTAGTTGTAAATCGGTAGCCTAATTCATACGATAGATAGTTTTCTGACTTAACATTGTCATTACCATTTAGGTATGTTGGAATTCTATAGTTGTCTATTTGTTCAAAGCCTGAACTGATACCCGCTAGGTTTATTACTTTTGTACCATTAACTTTAAAGTTATCGTTAAACTCAATTAGAGTAGGAGTTCGAACACTTCGTGATACAGCACCCCATACAATGTTGTTGTCGGCTGGCTTATAAATAAGTCTTGCTGATGGTTGATTTTCCCACCCAGTTAAATCGTTATGGTCAAGTTTAGTACCAATAATAAAGTCAAGGGTATCAGGAATCACATTGTACTGAGCTTGGACAAGTGCACCATATTGTGTGAGGTTATCGAAGTCTTTATCACTATCTAAAAATACGCTTTCTGCGAAAGATATAGAATTGTATCGGTAGTTTAAGCCCCAATCTAGTTGTAGAGATTGATATATAAAGTTCATCTGATAATCAATATCTATCGATTGAAAGTCTTCTTTAATATAATTTTGAGAGCCATTTTGTTTAAGCCAAGAAACTTGTAGCATCTGGTTTGCATCTGGCGACATTCTATTTTCTAACCTTGCCATTATGCGTGAGTCTGTTCGTTTTAAATCATCCGAAAATGCAATGTTTGCGTTGGTTTCATCTATAACGCCTCGATAGTTTTGGCCAAGTTTTGAGTGAGTTATATCGCCTTGAAGTAGTGCTGACCACTCATCACTAGGGGTAAAGTCAGCCCTAAAACCTAAAGAATTTTGCTTGGTTGTATCGCTTGGAGTGAGTGAAATTCCTTTTTTTGACTCATTGGCATCTTTTAAGTGGCCGTAAACTCGGTAACTTCCTTTGTTACTTATATCACCACCGTAGCGAAGGTTTGCATCAGCATTTATTTGGTTACCAGTGGTTATATTTGCGTATCCACCGCGAGTATCAATACTATTTTTAGTAATAATGTTAATTACACCATTATTTGCGTTGCTACCCCAAAGTAACCCGCCTTGTCCGCGTATTACCTCAATGCGTTCAATATCGTACAAAGGCACGTTTAGGGTTTCCCAGTAAACTGCCGCAAATTTTGGGGTATACAAGCTTTGCCCATCAATCATTACTAACAGTTTGCTTGAAAAGCGAGAGGCAATGCCTCTTGATGAAATAGCCCATTGATTATTATCGAGCTGACGTACAATTAAACCAGGCACCATTTTGAGTGCTTCGGGAACAGAGGTTGCTCCAGATTTTGTTATTTGCTCTTTACTTAAAACGTAAATAGATGAAGCGGTATCAAATGCTGATTGCGCTCTTTTCATTGCAGAGGTTGCTTGCACATCCATACCCATTAAAGCATCAAGATCAAGGTCTTCGTCTTCAAACGGCTCAGCCGCTAAAAGTGGGCAAACAAAAAGTAACGGCCAAAATAAACGTTGTGATATTTTCACCCAAAAGTCTCCAGCGCAATCAAAAAATCAAAAACAGTCATTGTTTTTGTAAAACATGTGATATCACACAATGTTAACATATATTAGCAATGTAAAAGTATAATTACGATTAAATCAAACAAATCAATTTTGTAGTTATTAAATTTTTATTACACGTTACGAATTGTAAAAAAAATCTGGAAATAAAGTATACAGCCTTCATATAAATATTTTCAGCAGAGTAAGCAAAGAGGAAGTTACTCATAGCTATCAGTTATATAAGTTAAAAGTTAGTCTATTTTAGAGGGATTTAAAAGCACTTTTAGGTCATTAATATTTTAGACCATGTTTTTATAAAGGTAGAGAGAGTGGCATAAAAATAAAATTATAGTGTAACGTTAAATTAACTATTGTTGAGTACTTAATTCTCTTTGCTTTTATTAAAGGTATATAGAATACTTAAATTCGCTTGGTTTTGCTTTGAAGGCACCAAAGTATGGAAAAAAATGAATTAATTAATGTAGAAGAAGTTCTCGATTTAATGCTTGATGCGGTATGCGTGGTAGATAAACAAGGCACATTTGTTTTTGTCAGTGCCGCGTTTGAGCAAATTTTTGGTTATACAGCCGATGAAGTTGTTGGCAAAAAAATGATTAACTATGTTTACGAAGGTGATCATTATAAAACACATAACGCTGTAGCTACGCTATTGTCTGGCGAAACGGTAAACCCCCGCTTTGAAAACCGCTGGATAAGAAAAAATGGTCAAATAGTTCATATACTATGGTCTGTTCGTTGGTCAGAGCAACATCAAGTAAGAATTGCTGTAGCGCACGACATAACTGAGCGTAAAATAATGGAAGAACAATTGTATTATCTGGCAGGCCACGATGTACTTACCGGCTTACCTAATCGCTCGTTATTAATGGATAGATTGCAAAGCACGCTAATAAAAGCACAAAGAAACGATTCATTTTTTTCATTACTATTTATCGACATAGACGGCTTTAAAGCTGTTAACGATACTTACGGGCATAGTGTGGGAGATAAACTACTGCACAGCATTGCTATTAGGCTCTCTAGTGTCATTAGAGAGTACGATACAGTTGGGCGTTTAGGGGGAGATGAATTTTTGATTATTTTAGATAATTTAAAATCACTAACCGAGGCTGACTTTATAAAATTAAAATTGCTTGCCCAATTTAAAGCGACATTTACACTTGATGAATTAAGCTTAAATATCTCACCTAGTATTGGTATTGCAAACTACCCCGAGCACGGTCAAACAGATCACGAACTTATAAAACATGCTGACCAAGCGATGTACAAAAATAAACAACGAGGCTTAGACAACGTAGCCTATTTACCTTAATACCGACGTTGATTTTTCACCTTAAACTAACTCATGACCACAACACCTTTCGCTACAGTATCTTACTTGTCGCCATATTTTTAATATCACTTTGCCAGTGCTGTGCTAAAAAATCTATAAATGCTCTTACAACAGTTTGTTGGTAGTTTCTTGATAAATAAACTGCCCATAAATTGTGTCCTGGTGAGTAATACTCAGGTAAAACCTCAACGAGTTCGCCACTCCTTAAGTAAGGATTAGCTAAATCGCATGGAATATTAGCAATCCCCATTCCTTTAACTGCAGCTTTAACTAATACGGTCATTTCGTTTGATTGCAAATTGCCACTTACGCCAACTTGTTCATTACTTTTACTCGATAATATTCGCCATTTAGCCGCGCTGCTATGCACTAAGCAATTATGATTAAGTAAGTCCTGTGGCTCGTTTAGCAAAGGTGATGTAGCTAAATAGGTTTTTGATGCACACAACACACTATCTATATGCATGAGTTTACGCGCAATAAGCTGCTCACTAGGTTGATCAATATAACGCAGCGCCACATCAACACGTTCATCAACCAATTGTGACAAGTTATCCGAAAGTACAAGTTGAATATTAGTTTGAGGATGAATAGCAGTAAATTGCTCCACCATATCAAATAACAAGTTTTGGCCAAGCCCAATAGGAGAGGCGATTCGAATTGTGCCCACCAGCTCATTATTATGGCTATGCGCTCTGCTTTGTAAATCAGACACCGTACTGAGGATTTGTTGGCAGTAAATAAGTGCTTCTTCGCCCTGAATGGTCAAGCTTACTTTACGTGTGGTTCTATGAAATAGCCTGAGTGAAAGCCATTGTTCTATTTCTTGTACATGGCGAGTTACTTGTAAACGGCTTAACTCTAAATGTTCGGCTGATTTAGTAAAGCTGCCACAGCGGGCAACTTCAACAAAACTCGTAATTGCGGTTATTTTATCCATTGGTAACTTACTTTGAACTAATATGTGTCTTAACTGTGTATTTATCACTTTAAGTAATGCAAGTAAACTTACTTTATCAACTTAACAGATAGAGAAACGATAATGAAAATAGCAGTTTTAGGCGCAACAGGTTGGATTGGCAGCACAATAGTACAACAAGCAACTAAACGTGGTTTAGAAGTAATTAGCATTGTACGCGATACCGCAAAAGTAACTGATAACAAGGTCGTTCGTGTATTTGATTTACAAAGCCAAGATAGCATTGCATCAGTACTTGAAGGCGTTGATGTTGTTATTGCTTCGGTAGGCGGTCGAGCAAGTGGCAATCACGAACTTGTAGCGCAAACAGCAGAGCGCTTACTTAACGCACTTAATAATACTAATACACGTTTATTGTGGGTGGGTGGTGCAGGTAGTTTAGAAGTCGCACCTGGAGTTACGCTTGTATCAACACCAGAGTTTCCTGATGAATATAAAGCCGAAGCGCTAGCACAAGGTGAAGCACTTAAAGTATTTAAAACAACAACTAGCTCTGCTTCATGGACGTTTGTAAGCCCTGCTGCCATTATTTATCCGGGTGATAATGAAGGCGATTACCGTATAGGCGACAATACATTTTTTACTAATGACGCAGGCGAAAGCAAAGTTTCGGTCACTGATTACGCAACAGCAATGGTTGATGAAGCGCAAAATGCGGCGCATGTAAATCAGCATATTAGTATTGCCTACTAGCCTAATTATCAATTAAAAGCGTTTGATTATTTAGATATAACAATACTGGCTCATAAGGCTAAAATAATTTAATCTGGGTATATTAATCTTTATTAAATTATTTGCCTTATGAGCCTTATTTTTTCCCTTGCGTTAGCAAGTCTTCCCGCTTTACCAGAGCCTGTTGCTAATAATGCGGTAGCTAAAGTAACAGCACAAAACCAAACCTATTTTTTAAGCTTTATGGGGCTGGGCCGCGATAAACAGCACTCGTCAGTGCATAACAAAGTGTGGGCGCTTAAAATTGGCGATTCACAGTGGCAATCTAAAACTGGCGTGCCTTCAAGTTTGCCACTAAAAGGGCGCTTAGCTAGTACCGCAGTGGGTTTAGGTGAGTACGCCTATGTGTTTGGCGGCTATACGGTAGCAGAGGATCATACTGAAGTTTCAAGCCCAGACGTATATAAGTACGACGTAATAAAAGATACTTACACCCACCTTGCGAGCATGCCAGTACCCGTAGACGACAGCGTAGCGCTAAGCTATAAAGCGCGTTACATTTACTTAATTAGCGGCTGGCATAACGACGGCAACGTAAATTTAGTACAAGTGTACGACACACAAAATAATACATGGCAACAAGCCTCGCCATTTCTCGGTGAGCCCGTATTTGGCCAAGCTGCTGCAATTAGCGGTAATACCATTGTTATTTGTGATGGCGTTAAAACACAAGCAAACCCAGATTCGCGTCGCTCGTTTGCAGGCGTAGCACAGTGCTTAAAAGGCACTATAGATTCAACTAATCCACAAAAAATAGATTGGCGCACGCTGCCACACCCAACGGGCACCGCTCACTATCGAATGGCAGCCACCAGCTATAACGGCAATATTTATATGCTGGCAGGCTCTAATAACCCATATAACTACGGTGCAATAGGCTACGACGGTAAACCTGCACCAGCAAGCAATCATGTTTGGCGCTTTAGTGTTGATAAAAACGAATGGCAGGTTTTATCACCGGTTGACGTAAAAAGTATGGATCACCGTGGTTTACTTGAGCACAACGGTGTTTTATACCGAATTGGCGGTATTGATAATAACCAGCAAGTAAGTGCTAACGTACTCGGTTACGAGGTTCAAAAATGAACACCCTTTACATTACCGGGGCGGGAGTCAGCGCAGCCAGTGGTATTCCCACATTTCGAGGGGAGGATGGTTACTGGACCATAGGCAGTAAAAATTATACGCCTATGGAAATGGCAACACGCGCAATGTACCAAAACGCTCCTAAAGAGTTTTTAGCATGGTATTACCATCGCTTTGCGACGTATCGTAACCATGGCCCAAACGACGTGCACCATTGGCTAAGTGACAAAAATCTAATTACTCAAAACATAGATGGGCTTGATGGCAAAGCAGGTAACAAAAATTACATAGCTATACACGGCAGGCTTGATCAAATGACCTTATTTCATGAGCAAGGCGACGACGTAACGCCATTTACCGCTCCGTGGGAAGACGTAGACGAAAGCCGCCTGCACAACTCTTTATTTGAAGTGTTTAATATTAAAAACCAAACACCCGAGCTTAATCAATCTTTTAAACCCTTTGTTTTGCTGTTTGACGAGTACTACACCGAGCTTTATAGAATTAGCGAAGCACAAAAACGTATGAGCAACGCCGATAAAATCGTATTTATGGGCACCTCGTTTAGCGTTAATATTACACAAATGGCGATAGAAATAGCCCGTGATTACAACATTCCCATTGAAGTTGTGGACCCCGAACCGGCTCATATTTTACACCCCAATGTGAGTTATAAAAAAATGACGGCACTGGAGTACATTCAAAACAACTAAAGTAAGCGCGTTATGAGTATTTAACGCGCAATCTTTAATGTTATTTACAATTTTGCAAAGTTTTTATCTCTCCAGTTATACATGTTGTTCTATAATATTAATTAGCAAAAGCAATCGCTTTATAAAAACATAATAATATACAAGAGACATAAATGAGTGATTTAACCGCAATAGCCAATTTATCAATACTTTTAGTAGAACCTTCAGACGTTCAACAAAAAATAATTATAAAATCGTTATTAGATAGTGGCGTTAAACAAGTAGAAACGGCAACCACACAAGAGCAAACATTAGCACTGCTTATTAAATACCAACCAGATTTAGTAATAAGCGCCATGTATTTGGCCGATGGAACAGCCGACACCTTATTGCAAAAAATCAGATCAAACCCAAGCACCGAGCATCAACCGTTTATGCTTGTATCGAGCGAGCGAAATAAAAAGTATTTAGAGCAACTTCGTCAATCGGGCGTATTAGCTATTTTACCAAAGCCTTTTAGTGCAACCGCTATTACACGCGCACTTAAAGCCACGCTAGACATAATTAGTGAAGAAGAAGTAGAGCTTGAACATTTCGATGTAACATTACTACGAGTATTGGTTGTAGATGACAGTCGCTTTGCGCGCAAGCACATTATTCGCGTACTTGCCGGTATGGGAATACCTGCACCAGTAGAAGCTGAAAACGGTAAAGAAGCTATTGAGCACTTAAATAATCAATCATTCGACTTAATAGTAACCGACTACAACATGCCAGAAATGGACGGGCGCGAACTAACCGAAACCGTTAGAAGCTCAAATAGTTACTCCCATATCCCTATTTTAATGGTGAGCTCAGAGGCAAACGAAACACATCTAGCAAATATTGCCCAAGCAGGTGTTGATGCAATTTGTGATAAACCATTTGAGCCAGCAACCGTAAAAGACTTATTGTTTAAAATAATGTCTTAAAAGTAACGGTAAGTAAGCGTAGGACTGAGTTTATTTGGCCCTCGCTTACTTGTAAAAAACCTACTCTTGTAGCTGCCCTAATCTATAAATAAGTAATGCGGTTTTTTTGATATTTTTATCAAGGCTGGTTAAGTCAGCTGTTTCGTTTTTAGTGTGCGCGCCGCTGCCCATTAAGCCCAAACCATCAAGTGCCATATCAACATGGCTTGCCGCAAACGAAATATCTGCAGCGCCGGCATTACGTGGGTTTGCTGCTACTACTTTGTTAAAGCCTAAATCGTGGCTTGCGTCGCTGTAAAGTTCTAATAGCTTTTTATTGCCATCAGTTAATGCCATTGGCGGGTAACCGTCTTCAAAAATAAGCTCAGCTTTACTACCATTTAAACTGTTGCTAGCAATGAGTTGCATTGACCTTTTTGCGCTTTCGAATTGTTTTGGCGAAAGCGCACGTAAATCACCTGCTACATGCACGGTTTGTGCTATTACGTTACTTTTACCAAACGCCGTTGCTGACGAGTTAGCACTGTCGTAGTCGGCATTTGTGCCTCCCACAATAAGCCCAGGATTAAATGTTAAGTTAGGTTGCGTGGCAAGTTGTTCTCTAAAATCATTTAAAATACGCGATGCTTCGTAAATAGCGCCATAACCAACGCTTTCACTAAATATTTGCGACGAATGTGCAGCATTGGCCGTTACGTTTAGCGTCCAGCCGGTATAACCACGGCGCGCCGCCATGGCAGTTTTAATATTGTTGTCGCCATTTTCATAGCCAAGCGCTACATCCGCCCAAATTGCTGCATCAACAATAGCTTGTTTAGATAAGCTAAGAGGGCGACCGCTGCTTTCTTCATCGCCAGTCAGTAATACTTTTATGCTTACATTTTCGAGTAAATTAAGGGCTTGTAAGCTTTTAAGTGCGGTAATTATTATCGTGTTACCGCCTTTCATATCGGCAACGCCTGGGCCACTGGCTGTATTGGCATCAAGCTTTTTATAAGTGGTAAAGTCATCGTTTTTGGCAAATACCGTATCTAGATGGCCGATCATCAGTATTTTTATTGCATCGGGATCATTACTCTCATGGGTTGCTAATACATGCCCTGCTCGGTTAAACGCACTGCCATCAAGCCACTCTACTTTAAAACCAATGGCTTTAAGCTGCTCGCTTGTCAGCGCACCTACTTTTTTTACACCTTCAATATTAAGCGAACCGCTATTAATATTTACGGCTTGCTCTATTTCTTGCAGAGCTTGGGGAATATTTTTATCGACCTGTTTTATTATTTCACGCTCGTTTTTATCAAGCGCCGCATGGCTTGTAAGCGGTAAGGTACTAGCAAGTGTGAGAATAAGTGCATGGCTAAGTTTTAAAAATGACATAACAGCATAATAAGTGAGAAATAAGAGTATTTAATATGAAGTAAAAATACAGAGTATTCAATAGGAATAGATTGTGATTTTTAACAGATTTTATAAGTAATAACGAGCTACAAGTTTAAGGGTGAACGCGTTATTAGTTTAAACACAGGTATTTAAAATATAACCTTTTAACTAATATGCAACTAGTACAACTAAACAGCAATTTGCCTGATATTACTGACCTCCATCATTTGGGGTTTTTGCTGCATTTAGAAAAGGTAAGGCGAAGCTAACTAACAGTTTACAGTTGTTTATTTTATAGCTAGGATAAAATTATTGTAATATAAAGACATTTGTCGGTTTGTAAAACGACAAATGTCGTAGACTAAATTGTTAGCACAACTAATGGAGTCATATGGCACGAATCAATAAGTTTGGATTAACTGATACCATAAAAGATGGTGTAAAAAGAGAAATCAGACAGAGGTGTGGTTTTGGTTGTGTTAATTGTGGAAATGCCGTTTACCAATATGAACACGTAGAGCCTACATTTGCCGAAGCTACTGAGCATAATCCAAATCATATTGTACTTTTGTGCGGTGGTTGCCATGATCGAGTTACAAGAAAAATTCTGTCTAAAGAGACCATAAAATTACGCTCTCAAAAACCTTACTGTTTAAATCAAGGCTTTTCATTCGGTCCTTTTGATTTGGGGCTTGTGCCTCCTAAAATAAAAATTGGCACTTTACTATGTGAAGATGTAGAAACATTAATCAGAATTAATGGTAATAGTATTTTTTCTATTCATCCACCAGAAGTTGATGGGGCACCATTTAGAATTAATGCTTTATTAGCTGATCGAGAAGGGAAAGAAATACTTAAAATTGTAGACAATGAGTGGGTTACAACAACAGAAAACTGGGATGTAGAAGTTGTTGGCAGGCGAATTACAATAAGGAAAGCACTTGGAGATATTGTTTTAATTTTAAGAACTGAACCTCCACGAAATTTAATAATTGAGCGTTTAGAAATGGAATACCTTGGCTCAAAAATTACTTGTAGAGAAAATCAAAACTTAAAAGTCATAAGTCCTACAGGTTATGTTTTAAATGCCAGTGCAATTGAAATATTTGGCAGTAAAGTAGGCGTTGATATAAATAATGAATCAATGAGCTTAGGTGTCGGAGGAGGTAGTGTAAGCATGTCCATGACTACAGGTTACGAACCACCACAAATACCTTCTCAAGGCACTAAAAAAACTGGTCGCAATGAACAATGCCCTTGTAAAAGTGGTAAAAAATTCAAAAAGTGTTGTGGTACGTTGTGCTAACAAGACGATTCGATAAGGACAAAAACAGTTGGTTTTGCTCCTGCGTGAATTACAGTGACACCCAACCTAAATTTTGTAATGCTTTAAAAATGCTTAAAGTTAATTACATAATCTCGTTTTTTAATTGAATTTGGCTGTTGGCGTTATTTTACAGTCTTGTTAGTTGCCAAGGATAATTATGCGAACACTTCAGCTTTTAGGTTTTATACTTGCGACTGCCGGGTTTATTTTAGGCTACGTGATGCTAGCCCCAATTGATGGTGAAGCATCCGATGCTTCAGCGGGAGGTGCAGGTATAGGCATTATGTTTATGGTGTTACCTATGCTTGGTTGGTCTGCGTTAATATTAGTGCCCACTTCAGTAGCATTGTTTTACCATAAAGTAAGAGAACGCACTTATTTCAGAGGCAATTTTTGGCTAAACCTTTGGAAAGTAAACCTAGTTATTTCTTTTGGATATATTGCCGTTGTCCTATATTTTGCTTACATATGGTTTAAGGACAGCATTGGCAATTAACAAGACTTTAAATGCCTAATACCTTTAATCCATTCTTACCTACTAACATCGAACCCAAACTAAGCACTAACAACCATCAGGTTTAACACCATTGGCATTACACCTGACAGTCCAAGCTAAATAACGTTTTAATTAGTCGGCATTAAATAAATCTCACGCACGCTGTTGCGTTGGTTTGCTTCAATAGCAAACAGTACGGCGTCGGCTACATCTTGTGGGTCGAGTTTGTCGGGTTTAGCTTCATCAAAAAACGGGGTGTTTACCATGCCTGGGGCTATGGTGGTGCAGCGGCCATTCCACTCGCTCATTTCCTCAGCTAGGTTTTGTCCAAACCCGTAAGCAAACCATTTAGTTGCACCGTAAATAGAGCCTCCAATTGGCTTACGGCCAGCGGCAGAGCTGGTTAATATAAAGTGACCTTTGTTTTGGCGTAAATGCGGCAGGGTTAATTTTGCCGTCCAAAGTAGCGCTTTGATGTTTATATCGATCATGGTTGACCACTCATCAGGGTCGCCTTTTTCGGTGCCTGCGGTTGAAACCCCCATGCCTGCGTTAGCAAAGGCTACATCTAATCGGCCAAACTTTTCAATGCCTTTAGTAACTACGTTTTCAAGCGCAGTAAAGTCGGTTGCATCTGCGGCTACGCCCAGTGCATTATTTGAGCCTAATGACTCTACTAACTCAGTTAATTTATCTTCGCGTCTAGCGGTAAGTATTACTTTATGACCATTATTAACAAGGGTTTTTGCGGTTGCTTCACCAATGCCACTTGAAGCGCCGGTTATGAGTACTATTTTTTCTTTTGCCATAAATAACCTCTTTAATGAACGTTAAAAACTTAAACCGACCATACCAATAAACGATTAACCTACATTGAATAGTCGCTATAAATTCGCCGTAAATAGCTGTGTTTTATATTCTAATAACCGTGGTTTATAGGCCGTTATTAAAATTGAAATAAGTGATTAAAAAAAGTAGGTTTAAATTTTTTATTCTATATACTCGCGCCACTTCTTTTGAAGTCGGTTTTTATTAAATTTAACCATTATTTTGCTGAGTTTCAGCCACATTTATCGGAACAAACATGAAAGAGAAACTTTTAGCGTTTTGGCAAAGCCATTCAGAAACAATCATCACTTTAGGTTACAAAGTGGTTTTAGCATTGGCGATTTTAGTTGCGAGCGCGCTTATTGCACGTTCGGTTAAAAAAGCGATTAAAAACTCTAAATCGCCATTAAAAAGAGTGGATAGTACGTTACTTCCTCTTTTATCGAGCATTGCTGGTTATTTGGTTTATATAATTGCAGGGCTGTTTATTTTAGATATTTTTGGCGTTAATACGGCAAGCTTAATTGCGCTAATGGGTGCTGCTGGTTTAGCGATTGGTTTAGCGCTTAAAAATACGCTGAGCAATATTGCTGCGGGTATTATGCTGCTAATACTCAGACCTTTTAAAATAGGCGACTTTGTTGATGCCAGTGGCACGCTTGGCACGGTGAGTGAAATACATTTATTTACTACTATTTTTAAAACCACCGACGGTCTTTATATTGCATCCCCTAACAGTAAAGTGTGGGGTGGCAATATTAAAAACTTTACCCGTAATGGCAAAAGACGAATGGACATAGTGGTGGGTATTTCGTATGCCGACTCGATTGACGTTGGTTTAAATGTGCTTAAAGAATTAGCCGCATCAGAGAGCCGATTACTCGCAGAGCCTGCACCTAAAGTAATGGTGACATCAATAGGTGAAAGCGCGGTAAACATTCAATTACGCGCATGGACTGTAAATGGTGATTATTGGCAAACCGTGTGGGATCTAAATAAACGCGTTAAAGAAGCTATTGAAGGTGCTGGGCTGAGTATTCCGTTTCCGCAGCGTACGCTGCATATATCTGAGTCGATGGCATCGACAATAACTGTTAAAAAAGATGCTTAAATACGTATTAGCATAAAAATAAACATAAACATAAATAAAAATAGCGAGCCTTGGCTCGCTATTTTTGTATTGACTGAGGTATTAACGCTCTAATTGAAAGTCGTACACTGAGCCTAAATTAAGTAGTTGTGTAAGCTCATCAAGTGCTTGGTAGCTTTCAGTGAGTAGGGCTGAGTCTGCAAAGTCACTTGCGCCTAATTTGTCGCGGTAGTTACGTTTTGCCCAGTCACACAGTTGTGTGTATTTAGTATCAGTTAAAATAACCTCTGGGTTTACTGCAGCAAGTTCTTGCTCATTAAGAGCTACACGTAAACGCAAGCAAGCTGGGCCGCCGCCATTTTGCATACTTTGGCGTAAATCAAAAAACTGCACTTGGTTTACTGGGTTATCAGCCATAATCATTTCTTCAATGTAGGCGTTAACCGCGCTGTTGCGTTTACACTCTTGTGGTGCCACTAACAGCATTGAACCATCTTCAAGGCTCACTAGCTGGCTGTTAAATAAATAGCTACTTACAGCGTCGGTAATGCTTACTTTATCGGTAGGTACTTCAATAATATAAAATTCTTTATTGCCCACATACGCTTCGCGAATATCTTGCAGTGCCAAAGCTTGGTTTAAAAATGCTTGCTGGTGGCACAGTAATACGTTGGCGTTACCTACTGCAATTACATCGTTATGAAACACGCCTTGGTCTATTACGTCTGGATTTTGCTGTAGTAAAATTTGGCTTGAATCTTTTAAGTTATGTAAGCGACAAATTGCTTCTGAGGCTTCAAGTGTTTGCCTTGCAGGAAACTTAGCGGGTTTTGGTAATTGGCTGTTAAACGCGCTGGCACCAAATACAAACATTTCAAGACCTTGCTCGCCGTGGCTGTCACAAAAACGAGTATGGTTTGCTGCACCTTCGTCGCCAAAAAAGCCTTGGTCAGGCAAATGGGTATGGTGTGCAAAGTACTTATCGTTATTAAACATGGCTTTTAATAAGCGCGTAGTGGTTGCAGGCTCTAATGAACGATGAAACTTATTATTTAAATTAGCTGAAGTAAAATGTACTTTGCCGTCGGTTGTATCAGGAGATGGCGATACCGTAGCGGCATTGGCTGTCCACATTGCAGACGCTGAATAACACGCACGTAATAAAATAGGATCGGCTTTAAACGCTTTATGAATAACTTGCGCATCGTTACCGGTAAAGCCTAAGCGGCGTAGTACGTTTAAGTCGGGGCGCGCATGAGGGGCAAATACACCTTGAGTTAGGCCTTTGTCGTGCATGGCTTTCATTTTTTCAAGGCCTTGAAGCACAGCCTCTTGAGGATTTGAAAAGCTTGCTGCGTTATTTAACGAGGCAACATTACCATACGATAAACCAGCGTAGTTGTGAGTAGGGCCAACTAAGCCATCAAAATTAACTTCCAAAGCGTGCATACACGTTCCAACTAAAAATTTTCAATAGGGTGCAACAATACAACGCAATAGGGCTGCTTGCAAAGTTATAAACGCAGTGTTTTTACTAATTTTTCGATGTTTTTATATGTGTGATTTTTTGCAGGGAGCTTCGTTTTTATATCAGGTGGCTAATAAGTAATTAAATAAGGTTTATTCATAAATTTCATAGTGTGCAAAAGCTTAGCCTAAAGTAGGTTTATACATTTAAGCTTTATGCCAAGCCTTTACACAATACGATGCTACTTAACATAGGCGCGTTCTTTATCAGCAGTAGTGCGGGTATTTGTTGGATCATTAACTTGCCAAACGCTAATGTCTAAACGCCATAAAAGGTAAAGAGTATGGTATAAATTGAACATGGTTTTTCCTTGGTATTTTCACTGAACACATCAGTTTATAGGAAGAAGTATGCCAACATTAACTTGAATATTTTATGAATAGAAATCAGGTGTTTAGTATTTAAGTGTAAATATGTACTAAAGAATTAGCACCAAAGAGGTGAAGTATTTTTAAAATATGCACCAGTGTGGTGTGTTTTTAACAAAAAGCCCTGCAACTATTGGGTCACTTAAATGTGCAAGGCTTTTTAAAAAATACAGTCACTTAAAAAGTAAATTAGCGGCCTACTTTTCCTTTTACTAAAGGCTCGAACGACATTACTTTAAACTTACCGTGGCTTTGATTTTTGCCATTATTAAGTACAGGCGAATTATGTAAATCATCAACGGTAAAGTATATTTTATCATCAGCTCCGTAGCTAAAACCATCTGGCCAGCTAAGACGTTCGTCTTTAAATAATACTTCGTAGTCGCCAGTAGGTTTAATTACGCCAATTGCACCGTTGGTTATGTCGGTTACGTATACGTTACCGCCGCCATCAACAATAATACCGTCTGAAATTGGCTTAGTGCCGTAACGCGTAACTTTATCCTCAAGTGCTTTAGCCGAAAGGCTCTCGTTATTTATATCGCTGGTGGCAATACGGTAAACCGACGTGCCCGACATAGATCCAAAGTAAAGCCAGTCTTCGTTAGGGTCAAGCGTAATTGGGTTAACACCTAAGCGGGCAGGTTGTCCGCCAAGGCTCATTGTGCGCCCATCAATAACCATATCGATATTTTCGGCTGTGGTGTAATGGCTATTTTGTAGCACTCTGCGTGCTACACCTGTTTTAAGGTTTACCGTAATAATAGCGGCTTGGCTGCCTTGGGCTGTGTCGGCAATGTATACAACGCCATGCTTATTATCGATGACTAAATCGTTTAAAAATGAGGTGTCGGTAATGGTAGGTTTAGCCAGATAAATAATTTTATGCAGTTGCTCTTTATTTGTATCCCAACCCACTAAGCGCCCAGCGTGATCGGGCCCTGAAGTGTCGAGCATCCATAAAACGCCATCGCTTGATACGTTTATGCCAAGCACATCGTAAAAACCTTTACCGTTATTGTAAGCGTATGCCCATTCTTCATTAGGGTAGGGCTTAGTTGTACCATCGCTTAAAAGCTCCATAATTTTTTGCTTTTGGCCAAAAAAACCGTGCACAGATAAAAACTTTCTGCCCGATGGGGTAATAGCAATGTTACCCGGTGGGTGCTGCGCATCAAAAGTGGCTACTGTTTTTAAATCAGCATTTTGGCCAGCAGTATTAGCAGTATTGGCAGATACGGCGTTGCTACTTAAAAGTGCCGTGCTACACGCCGCAGCTAATAGTAATTTTTTAATATGAGTCATTTTTAAAACCTTTTAAAACACGTTTATTGTTTAAAAATTAAGAGCCTAATCGGCTAAGTCGTTTACTACTAAATCGAGCAGCTGCATCAACTGCTTCGCTTGTGTTGCATCTACACTATCAAATTTACATAAAATATTTTTAGGAATATCGGCTGCTTTTAACTTAAGTGATTGGCCATGCTGGGTTAGCTTCACTAGGCGTTTGCGTTTGTCGTGCTCATCTTTAATAACAGCCAGTAATGATTTTTCGCTCATTTTTTTGAGTATTTGGGTCATTGCACCGCCGTCGATCGCGGTTTTATCTATTAGCCCTGCAATTGTTATTTCGTCTTGCTCCCACAGCGCCATCATTACTACGTATTGCGGGTAAGTTAAATTTAGCTCGTTTAAAGGCTCGCGATACGCACGCGCAATGCTGTTAGATGCCATATATAACCGGTGGCATAACTGATTTTTTAACTTTAATTGCTCAAACGGCATAACGTTATCCTTTATTTCAATACATGCTATTTTAATTTGCATGCAAAGTATTTGCAATCTCTAATTACTTGCTCTATTATTTTGCACACAAACTAAATTGATTGATATTTTAAAACTTTGGAGTTCATTATGAATGTATTACAAAACGTAGCTTACACAGCAAAAGCAACTGCAACTGGCGGCCGTGAAGGCGTAGCTAAATCTGATGATGGTCGTTTAGATGTAAATTTATCAACACCTAAAGGTTTAGGCGGAGACGACGGACAAGGCACTAACCCAGAGCAATTATTTGCCGCAGGTTATGCAGCATGTTTTATTGGCGCACTTAAATTTGTAGCAGGTAGCGAAAAAATAGATTTACCAAGCGACACACATATTAATTCACAAGTGTCTATTGGTGCTATTGAAGGCGGTTTTGGTATTGCAGTAAAATTGGCTGTATCACTAGGTGATATGGATAAAGCAGCTGCGCAAGAGCTTGTAGATAAAGCGCATCAAGTATGCCCTTATTCAAACGCAACACGTGGCAATATTGAAATAGAGCTTTCTGTTATTTAATAACTAAATAAAGAAAAGTTATAAAAGCACACAACGACAACTAGTCGTTGTGTGCTTTTTTGCGTTTTAAAGCAAAATAATTTAAATATACAAATAATCGTATATTCACTATTTCATATGTTTAGTTTTTGTTTTATTGTATATGCACTAACACTGCGAGGACACTATGGAACAATTCAACCCACTTCAATTTTATAAATGCCTAGCGGACGATACGCGTTTAAAAGCAATGCTATTAATTAGCGACCAAGAAGAGCTGTGTGTGTGCGAACTTGTTGCTGCACTTGAACTAAGCCAGCCTAAAGTGTCGCGCCATTTAGCACAGTTAAGGCAATGCGGATTACTGAGCGACCGTAAGCAAAATCAATGGGTTTATTACAGTATTAATAAAGTCCTGCCTGAATGGGCTAAAAATGTATTAACGCAAACCCTGACTGCTAACCCTTCATTTTATGAAAACGATTTAACGCGGTTAAATACTATGGGTAATCGCCCTGAACGAGCAGCTAGCTGTTGTTAACTAACTAATTAGTAAATAAATTAACTCATTAAAGGTATTTTATTATGACGATTAAAGTAGGCATTAACGGTTTTGGCCGTATGGGGCGTTTAACACTGCGCGCAGCAGTTGATTGGCCAGAAATAGAGTTTATTAAAGTAAATGACGTAGCGGGCGATGCTAAAACCCATGCTCATTTAATTGAGTTTGACTCAGTACACGGGCGCTTAGCACAACACATTACCAGCGATGAAAACTCTTTTAGTGTAGGTAAACACACTATTTTAGTGACGAATAATAAAACTATAAATGAAACTGATTGGTCAGATTGCGATGTAGTAATAGAAGCCAGCGGAAAAATGAAAACCACTGAATTGCTAAAGCAATATTTAGAACAAGGTGTTAAGCGTGTTGTAGTAACGGCGCCAGTAAAAGAAGACGGCATACTAAATGTTGTAATGGGTGTAAACGATGACCTTTATAACCCAAGCGAGCATAAAATTGTTACGGCGGCCTCGTGTACAACTAACTGTTTAGCGCCAATAGTAAAGGTTTTGCAAGAAAAAGTGGGCATTAAGCACGGCTCAATGACCACTATTCACGATATAACCAATACACAAACTATTATTGATGCACCGCATAAAGATTTACGTCGCGCACGTTCGTGTGGGACTAGTTTAATACCAACCACAACCGGCAGTGCAACGGCTATTACGCATATATTCCCTGAGCTTAAGGGCAAGTTAAACGGCCATGCTGTACGTGTACCTCTTACTAATGCGTCAATTACCGATTGCGTATTTGAGCTTGAGCGCGGCGTTACACAAAGTGAAGTGAATACTTGGTTTAAAAACGCTGCAAATAACGAGCTAAAAGATATTTTAGGCTACGAAGAAAGACCGCTTGTATCGGTAGATTACAAAACAGATCCGCGCAGCTGCACCATAGATGCCCTTTCAACCATGGTAATTAACAACACTCAGCTTAAGTTATACGCTTGGTATGATAACGAGTGGGGTTATGCAAACCGTACTGCTGAGTTAATGCTTAAAGTTGCAAAAAGTGATGTGGTTTAATCTCGTTTAAAAAGGTTTAACGCTATGTTTGCGCAGTTAGCTAGTTTACCAAGTTCTATAAAACAATATTTAATAATTACCGGTAATTACTGGGCATTTACTTTAACAGATGGTGCGCTGCGCATGCTGGTGGTGCTGTATTTTCATCAGTTAGGATATGGCGCATTTGCAATAGCCATGCTGTTTTTGTTTTATGAAATTTTTGGTGTGATCACCAATTTAGTCGGTGGTTGGCTTGGGGCGCATTTAGGGTTAAATAAAACCATGAATGTAGGGCTTGGGCTGCAGCTTGTCGCTTTGGCCATGCTTTGCGTGCCTGGAGATTGGCTAACTGTTGCCTACGTAATGGCAGCGCAAGCACTTAGTGGTATAGCTAAAGATTTAAATAAAATGAGCGCAAAAAGCGCTATTAAGTATTTAGTACCGCAAGGCGATGCCGGGCAGAGCCAATTATATAAATGGGTTGCCATACTTACGGGTTCTAAAAATGCGTTAAAAGGAGTGGGCTTTTTTTTAGGTGGCTTGCTACTTACCGTATTTGGCTTTGTAGGTGCGCTAGTAAGTTTAATAGCTTTACTTAGTGTTGCGTGGGTTATTAGTTTAATTTATTTAAAAGGCGATATTGGCAAAGCCAAAAATAAACCTAAGTTTAAAGAGCTATTTTCTAAATCGCGGGCAATAAACCTACTTAGCGCAGCGCGTCTATGTTTATTTGCAGCGCGCGATGTGTGGTTTGTAGTGGCATTGCCAGTTTACTTAGCTGCTCAGTTTAACTGGGATCATTGGTGGGTAAGTGGCTTTATGGCCCTATGGGTTATTGCTTATGGATTAGTGCAGTCGCAAGCGCCACGTATAACCGGGCAAAGTGATTCAAACTTACACACAGTCAAAAAAGCGTATTGGTGGGTTGCTTTATTAAGTGGCGTAACCAGTATTTTAGCGTTACTGATGCAATTTGATATAGCGGTACATTTTACGCTTGTAATCGGCTTACTTATTTTTGGCGGTGTATTTGCTATAAATTCATCATTGCATAGCTATTTAATAGTAAGTTTTGCTAAAGACGATGGGGTATCGCTCGATGTTGGTTTTTACTATATGGCCAATGCAATAGGGCGTTTGCTTGGTACGGTGCTCTCTGGCTGGGTTTTTCAAGTATATGGGCTGGTGGCGTGTTTATGGGTAAGTGTGTGTTTATTAATTATGGCTACAATTACAACTGCATGCTTGGCTAAGCGTTAAAAACTCAACTTATTGTATTAATTTCAATTTGTTTGATGATATTCATAGCTTCGTTGGTTAGATCTACTAAACTGTATCAGTAGTTTTAATTAAAGGGTGAGATGAATGCGGGAAATATCGCTAGCAAAAAAATTACTGTGGCTTACTGTCGGAAGTATATTTATTACCGTATTGGTGCTTTCGAGCATTTTATGGTGGCAGTTATCTGCAAGTAATGAAGAGCTTGCAAGCAAGTCAGAAAATTATATTGTTGCTGAAGTAGAAGAAAAGTTAAATGCGAATGCCGCAATATATGGTGAAAAAATAGCGGGTTTTATAAACGAAGCTTACCGAGTGCCATACTCTTTAGCCGCTTTATTAGGTGATACCGCAAAAAGCGAAACCCTTAGCCGCGATACGGTAGTAAGTATAAATCGCTCTATTTTAGAACAAAACACATTACTCTCATCTATTTATTCTCAGTTTGAACCAAACGCGTTTGACGGACAAGATTCGAGCTTTAAAAAAGGCTACAAACACTCCGTTAATGGCGATGGTACCTTAGAAGTTTATATAACACGTGACCAAAACGGTGTAATTGAGCAGCAAAAAGTAGCTAATGCTGCCGATAAATACATTGCCTCTTTAAACGAATTTGGTATTCGCGAAGCGCATTGGTACTTATGTGCAAAAGACACGCTTAAGCCTTGTATTATGGAACCGTACTTATACGAAATTCCTTCGGGCGATTCAGTAATGCTAACTTCGTTAACCGTGCCTATTTTAAAGTCAGGCCAGTTTATTGGTTTAGCGGGGGTTGATTTAACGCTACCTACTTTTCAAACAATGACTGAAGAGCTTTCTAAGCAGCTTTATAATGGCCAAGCCAAAGTAACCGTGCTTAGCGATATTGGTTTAGTTGTAGGCAGTAGCCATTATAAATCTAAATTAGGACGCCCATTTAAAGAAGCCGTTAGTTCTGACTTGTTTAAAGAGCTTGAAAAATTTAAAGGCCAAAAAGGTATATTTAAAACATCCTCTGAGTACTTAGTTAATTACCCTATAAATATAAAGCTAGCTAACACAGACTGGTTTTTAATTATTGAAGTACCAAGTAACTTAGCTTTAGCTGGCCCTGATGCTTTATCGCAAGATATGACTGACACAGCAAACGACTTAGGCGCAATGATTTTAATTACAGGTGCTGTAATTGCAGTAATCGCGTTTATCATTATGAAAATTGTTATTGGTAGTGTGGTTGCACCGCTTCAGCAAATTCAACAACGTGTAGATAATCTTGCAAGCTCAGAAGGCGATTTAACACATACACTTCATGTTGAAACCCACGCAGAACTTATTGCTCTGGCGGGGGGCTTTAATGCCTTTTTATCAAAGTTACGTATTTTAATTACAGAATTAAAAGATGTGTCTGATCAAACCAAGCAACAAGGTGAAATAGCGCAGCATATAGCTATTGATACTAAGCATAATGTGCAATCGCAGTTTCACGAAATTGAAAGCGTTGTAACGGCTATGAACGAAATGAGCGCTACAGCACTTGAAGTTGCAAGAGCATCAGAGCAATCAGCCCAGCAAGCCGATGAAATAAATGGTTTAGTTGTTAGCAGTGAATCGAGTTTATCGTCAGCAATGACGCAAGTTAAAACCATGTCTGAAGAAATTAAAGAAGCTAACCAAGCAGTCGAAAAAGTAGCTTCACGTAGTAAAGATATTACGCAAATATTAGATGTAATTCGGACTATTTCAGAGCAAACAAACTTACTGGCACTAAATGCCGCTATTGAAGCTGCGCGCGCTGGCGAACATGGCCGAGGCTTTGCAGTTGTAGCAGATGAAGTACGTGCACTTGCTTCTAAAACACGTTCATCAACTGACGACATAAGTAAGTTAATTGATAGCTTATTACACGAGGTTGGTAATGCTTCAACGGTAATAGAAAAAGGCGTAGTACGAGCACAAAATGCCGTTGATGAAACGTCAGTAGCTTTTGATGCACTGCACAGTGTTGTTGTTAAAGTTGATGAAATAACCAATCAAATTACGCACATTGCTACCGCCGCTGAAGAACAAAGCTTAGTGACTGAAGAAATTAACCGTAATCTTACGCTTATATCTGATGCCGCGTCGCAGCTTGCTGACCTATCAACTCAAGCTGGGGATAGCAGCGAAGCACTTAATGCGCTTGTTGCCCAGCAAGATAGCGAGCTAAACAAACTTAAAACTTAATTTTAAGTTTTAGGTATAAAAATGGCCAGCTTATGCTGGCCATTTTTATTTAGTGAGTAAGTATAACTTGTTGATAATAAACGCCAATCAATGTTTATAACTTTTTAATCAACATAAACATTTGGTTGATCATCGGCTGCGCTAATTGCTCAACACCAGGGCGGTTAAAGTAGCCACGTAATCCTGTAAATTGCACCTGAAAAAAGCGCGCATATTCAACAGCGGTTAACGTATCACCTAACTCACCTTTGTTTATTGCTTGTGTAAACAATTGCGTTAAATAAGCTTCAAATTGAGCTGCTAACTCTAAACTTAACTCGTATAGGTTTGAGTCTTTTTCTGCAAATTCACTGTTTGCTTTAACTAACATGCAAATTGCACTTGGGCTGCAATCTTTTGTTTTAATTACCACGTTTTCTACAAATGCACGCAATCCACCAAGAACCGTATCGGCACTTGATAAAAACCCTTCTATTTGGTTTTTCATTTGTACGGTGTAATCTTTCAGCGATTCGCTGTATAGCCCTTCTTTAGAGCCAAACGCAGAGTAAATACTACCCGGGCGCATATTAACGGCTTCTTGTAAGTCACGCGTTGAGGTTGCGTGAAACCCTTTTTGCCAAAATAGCTGACTAGCAACGCGAACTACATTCTCGCGTTCAAATTTAACCTTATTAGCCATATCATTCTCAATCAATTTGAACATTTGCTCAATTTTAACTTGAACAGTCGCTCAAAATCAAATATTATGTGTCTCGAAGTTACTTAAAACTAATTAATTATTGGAGCTAGATATGACAGAATTTACTTTATACACAGCAGAAAATGCACCTGAAGAATCAAAATCTCTAATGGCTGATTCAGTAGCTGCATTTGGTATGGTACCTAACTTACACGCGGTAATGGCTGAAGCACCAACATTACTTAAAGGTTACCAAGTACTGCATGAGTTGTTTCAAAAAACATCGTTCAACGCAGAAGAGCTAACAGTTGTATGGCAGTCAATTAACGTTGAGCACGCGTGTCACTACTGCGTACCAGCACATAGTGCAATTGCAGCTTCAATGAAAGTTGACCAAGATATTGTTGATGCACTTGTAAACAAAACACCACTAGCTAACCCTAAGCTAGAAACTCTTCGTGAAACTACACTTGCAATGACACGTGAACGTGGCGTGATCAGCGATGAGCAAATCGAAAAGTTCTTTGCAGCAGGTTACGGCAAGCAGCAACTACTTGAAATTATTGTTGGTTTATCTCAAAAAGTAATGAGCAACTACACTAATCACCTTGCTGATACACCAGTAGATGCACCATTTAAAAAATTCGTAAAATAATTTACGATTTTTAAAGAGTGAAATAACAAAAAGGCAGCCTAGGCTGCCTTTTGTATATAAATTGCGGCTATTTAAATTTAACCGCTTTTGTACTGTGGGTATAAGTACGGCTTTCAGGTTTAGTCCATTCACCTTTTTTTAGATATGAGGTCGACACTTCAAACTTACCGTTTTGTAAGTTACTGGTCGATTTAACCTTAGTGATCCCATCTTTGCTGCCTGTTACATCTTCATAAGCGACAAATTGAGTAGGGCTTAATACCTTCATAATCCCTTTTGTATAAAATCCTGCGGTGGTGAAGTAGTAAAATACGAGTGACTGCTTTTTAGTATCGTAAAAAATCATCGACTCACCGCCATACTCACCTTCGTTAATTGAGTGCATAGTACGTATAGCTTTACCATTTAGCGCGCGTTCCCACTTACCTACATCTTGTACAGGTTTTGCGCCTTCAGGTACATTAAAGTCAGCTTGCCACGTTCCTAGGTAAGGTTTAAACACTTCAAGCTCTTTATCGAGATTACTGGCAGTTTCACTAGCAAAACAACCAAATGTACATAAGCATAATACTAAGAATAGCGATTTAAAGTATGTCATAATTTGATTCTTATTTTTATAATCGTAGTGCCCAGTATAGGTGATAATTAATTGATAAAGAAAATATTAATCACGTTCTCATTGCTTTATTTAGCTGTCATTTGGTTGGCTTACCCGCTGCAATACTTACCCGTTTATATACCAATATATGTACCAGGTTATGTAAGTGTATTAAGTGCTATAACCTTTTTAATGTATGCATGGGATAAACGACAAGCTAAGCGCTCTTCACATACAAAAGTGAACCGCACACCAGAGCGCACGCTGCAGCTTCTTGCATTATTTGGAGGATGGCCGGGGGCATTGCTTGCTCAACAATTACTACGTCATAAATCGCAAAAGCGACGCTTTATTATTGTGTTGTGGTTATGTATTTTAGTTAATGTGGGATGTAGTATTGTCGCTATTTATTTTCCAGATTTATTGTTAGGTTAAAGTATAAATAGGAAAAGGACTTTTTATGACTAATACAAGATCGGCTGGCGTGACTTTAACGCTTATTTTATTTTTATTAATACCAATGCAAGGATGTGCAGACATGTTTGGCTTTTTTAATAAACAAGACGTTACGTTGTCGTTGCCTGTAAAAGGCAGACTATTAAACAAGGGTGAGCCCCAACAGGGCGTTAAAGTAACAAGAGAGCTGATTTATGGCGACACTTATGTTGATGAAGCAATAAGTGATAGTGCTGGCTACTTCTATTTTAATAACAAAAAAATACGCAGTTCAAAGCCTTCAAACATGTTTTTTAATAGCTCTTTGCTACAGAGTATTTATATTGAAAACAAAAAAGATGAAAATTCAATCTTATGGTACACCACTATACAGTTCACCGAAGAGCAAGTACTGCTGCTGTCTGATATATTAAATAACTTTGAATGCGAGCTTACTGAAGAGCCAATAACATACGATATACCGATAAAAAACACGGGTCAATTTTATACAGTTTATACACGTTGTAAGTTATAGAAATTAGTGAGAAGTTTTATAAAGCCACTAATGTTTATCTATTAGTGGCTTTAATATAACGATTAACGTTTTAACTGTGCTTCATTTTGGTTTAGTAAACGAATTATAGGGTTTTGCTCTAATATTTTACTTTTCAAAATATAACCAATAATTAGTCCAGCTATAAAGCCACCAATATGCGCACCATAATCAATGCCATCAGGGCCTGTTACTGCACCAAAAATGTTAAATCCTAACCAAATAGCAAAAAACCATACTGCAGAAAGTTTCTTCTGATAAATTACAAACATAAAAGTAAGGCTTGCGTGTCTAAACCACATTAAGTACATGCCAAATAAACCTGCTATGGCGCCACTTGCACCCACGCCTGGTATATCCGACATTGGGCTTACAATGTAGCTTGCAAACGATGCGAGTAGTCCACAGGCTAAATACCACAACAGAAAGCGTTTATGGCCTAAAACATCTTCTAGGTTATCGCCAACGATATATAAAAAGTACATATTGCCGACTAAATGCATTATAGAGCCATGTAAAAATACGCAAGTTAATACAGTCCATAGCTCATTACCTTTGCTTAAATCTGCAGGTGTCATAGCAAAGTTATCAATAACATAGCTAAATGAGCTCGGATTTAAAAAATAAAGTGCAAAAATCAATGTATTTAAAACAATAAGGCCGCGAGTAACCCAAGGGGTTTTTTGTGGTTTAATGTTATATTCAACAGGCATTTGCGTTAAAAATTGGAACAAGTAGGTTTTCCAACTTACTTTTTGATTTAGCTCGCCTAAACTCGCTTTTATTTCAGGGCTTTTTTCTACACTTTCAAGCTCATCTTTATCAATCCAGGTGCCATCGCAGTGTCTACAAACATCAATTTCGGTATGAAAAGCTTCAAGTAAATGAAAACGCTCCAAACTTTTTTTACAATCCGGACAGTCAAGCTCAGAAACGCCTAATGGCTCACCAAAGTGAGTTTCAAATTTATCACCTTCAGGACCGTCATTTATCTCAGAAATCATCCTGTTCACTTCATTTTTCTCGAACCATAAACCACCGCACTCACGGCAAACATCTATTTCTTCACCTTGATAATTGGTTGCTTCTAATGGATGGTCTTTGCAATGAGGACAGTTCTTAGTTAGCATTTTCAAGTTCCTTTAACGAACCAACAGAAATATCATTCTGCTGTAATTCCATTTTTAATTGTTTAGCGCTATTTTTTAATGCTGGTAGTGTTTGAGTTTTAATTAAGTCTGTTATTTTTGCTAATTCGATAGAGGCTTGCTTAGCAGACATTTTGCGATTTATTGCGGCATTGATGATAAAGTCGGCTCGAGAATAAAACCGACGTATTCTAGTTAAAAATTCACTCGGTGTTTCAAGCGTAGTAGGAGAAAATTGCATGGTTTTCCATATATACTGCTCAAGTGTCGGTTTAAAAAACTCCATCTCTGATGTTGGTGGGCTCTTCGCTAAGCGTTCTGAATACTCGGCTACCGTGTTGGCATTATCATTAACTTCGTCATAAAGTGATGTACGTAAATAGTAGTTATCTTCCATTTTACTAAATGAATCAAACTTAAGTGCTTGTTCTAAGCCGCTTTGAGCCGCTAAAAAAACACCAAATACAGTAGAAATAACCATAAAAAATTGATTTAGCCAAAAACCTGTGCTTTTCAGTTCTTTATGATCGACCGTTTTAAGGGCTTGAGTGAATTTTTGAGTAACTATAGGTGGTTTTGTATTGTTTTCTGGGGTGTGATTAGTTGGTTCCAATAGCTTATTCCTTAAATTTTTGCTTCCTTTTTAGGCACGCAAGAATACTTAAAAATTAGCCAGTTAGCAATACCGCTTCTCATATTGGAGATGTTTTTACATATATATTCCAGCATATAAAAATAGCTATCCGGTAGATTTTTACTTAGCTTAAATACCTAATAAAGTGAGTATTTAAGCTAAGGCAGAACTATTTTAAACTTTAAATTGTTTGATTAAGTCATCTAGCGAGTCGGCTAAACGAGAAAGTTCATGGCTCGACATATTAGTTTGTGTAGCGCCAGAGGCTACTTCTGCAGCAATGTCTCGTATTACTAGCAAGTTTTTATCAATTTCACGAGATACATTTGCCTGTTCGTGAGCTGAAGATGCAATTGTCGCATTTTGACTGTTTATATGCGCAACAGCAGTCGTTATCTCTATTAAAGCTTTGCCTGCTAACTGTGATATATCTAAGCTTTTTTGTGCTTTGTCATGGCTGCTTTGTACTGAAATTACTGTGTTTTTAGTTCCACTTTGAACTGACTGAATCATTAGCTCTATTTCTTTTGTTGATTCACTTGTTCTATGGGCTAATGCACGAACACCATCCGCTACAACAGCAAAGCCTCGGCCATAACTACCTGCTCTTGCTGCTTCAATCGCGGCATTGACAGCCAGTAGATTCGTTTGATCGGTTACATCTCTGATCACATCAAGCACCGATCCTATTTTATTGACCTCTGTGGCTAAGTTTTTGATACCGTCTTGAGTTTTATCGATTTCACTAAGAAGAGCGGTAATAGTAGTTACTGTATCTTCTACTTGTTTTAAGCCAGCAAGCGCTTGTTCATTTGCTGAGTCTGACTCTCGAGATGTGTCGGCTGAGCTTTGCGCAACGTGTTCAGCTGAAACTGTTAACTCGGTAACTGCGGAAATAGCTTGCTCTAACTGCTCATTTTGCAAAATGATACCCTGCGTTGATTGCTCAGTAATAACACTTAACTCTTCTGATGTAGAGACTAAGTTATGAGATGAGTCTTGAATTTTATTAATGGTATTTCTGAGCGTTTGTTGCATCTGACTCAGTGCTATAATCATGCTTGTGGTTTCATCATTCCCTTCATCGCTAATCGGTTGGGTTAAATCGCCTCGGGCTATGGAATGCGCTAAATGTAAAACGTTGCGCATAGGCTTTATAATACTTCTGGTAAACGACCAAGCAAAAAACCAAACTAAAATAATGGCGACAATTAACGTGATCCAAGCAAAAAAAACGGATTGGTCAAAAACGTATTGTGCTTTAATTTTACCATCACGAATATTTGCTTGCTGACTTTCTACAATACTATTAATAGCTTGTGTTACGCCATCACGAACCTGCTTCATCTCATTCTCTTGAAGGCTTTGAACGCCTTGTAAGTTATTTTCAGCTAATAATTTAATTTGCTGATTTTGTAGAGATAAAAATTTATAAATATCAGATTCAATCACTTCTAATTGGTGTTTTTCATTTTTAGTATTAAGCAGTGGCGCCATTTTTTTTATATTATCGAGTAACGTGCGTTTTGTATTATCGAAAATTTGTTTGTATGAAAGTTGATTCGCTTCAGTTGCATTAATTACATTGCTATTTTGCAACCTTAAATTATAAAAGTCTGAAAGGATAATTAGAGAGGTTTCAAGTGCTGGCACGTTAGTTTCTGCAATCGTATTAATCTCGGTATTTAATAGGTTAAGTCTAAATATTGAAACTAAGCCAACAAGAATAACTAATAACCCTATAAAGCTAAAGGCGAGTGCCGAGCGCAGTCGGATTGATATTTTTCTAAGCATGTATAAAACCCAAACAAAAGTGAATAATTTCGAAATATAAAATTATAGATAGGGATATATTAAATATTTATTAATATAAAAGGCGTTTTTATTATTTAAGTTTTATTATAAGTTGTTTTTTGTTTATAGAAATAGAGTTTTTTCTTAAAACTCTAAGTGGCTGTTATTTAGAGTTATTTATCATGATTTTTGAAGGAGAGTTGTTTTTTATTATCTTTTTTTAAAAAAATTAATTCCTGCATAAAATAGGATTAAATATATTAATTAAAGAAATGGTTTCAAATGTAATGGCGAGACTACAAAGTACTACAAAAAAGATACACATCTGGTGCGGGTATAATTGATTAATGACCTATTTATTTGGCTGGGTTGGTTAACTGTTAAGCTAGAAATAAAATAAGCGGGCATGATATTATCTAATTTAAATGTAAGTAATTAATATGTATGGGCAAGGCTTTGTTTATCGCATAAGGAAAGTATATTGATCATTATATAATTGATAATACGGAGATTGTGGATAACCTGTTTTTACTTTAGCTAAAAGTTAAGCTTTATTTTTCACAGATAAAGGATCTGACTTTAAAAGCACAGCACCGCTTTTATTCTCGCCTAAATGATCATCCTTATTATAAATAGGGCAGCTTTTGAGCGATAAACAGCCGCAACCTATGCAACCATCAACGCGGTCGCGTAAACGCTGCATATGCGTAATGCGCTCATCAAGTTGCGCTTGCCAATGTTTTGAAAGTGCTGACCAATCTTGTTTTGTTGGTGTGCGGTTGTCGGGTAGGGTGGCTAAGGTGTTTTTAATTTCATCGAGTGTAATTCCCATCGCTTGTGCCGCTTTTATAACCGCTACTCGGCGCAGAACATCGGGTTTATAACGTCGCTGATTACCACTGTTTCGCCAACTACGTATCAAAAATTTTGTTTCGTAAAAGTGAAGAGTAGATACTTTCACACCGCTTCTTTTTGCTACATATCCAACGGTTAGATTGGCTTCGGTTAATTTTTTTTGTGAAGCGTCCATTATTTTAATCCTTTAGTTGACCTCAATATAGCTTGAGGTTTTAAGCTCCTACCACATTAAAAAAGGAGCTAACTAAATGCAACAAAAACTTGAGCGTAGTACTGTTATTATTTATTCAAGCGCACGAAAAAACGGCAATACCACAGCCCATGTTAATAGCTTTGCCGAGCAAAATGATGTGCGTGTAATTTGCCTGGATAATTATAAAATTGCGCCGTACTGTTATGACAAAAAATATAAAAATGATGATTTTCACGCTGTATTTGAAGCGCTTTTAAAGTATGACCATTGGGTGTTTGCCTCACCCGTTTATTGGTACAGCACCACAGTACAAATGAAATTATTTATTGATAGAATAACCGATTACATGGACGATGAAGTATTAAAACCAAAGCTTCGTAGTTTACGTGGTAAGCATTTTTCAGTGCTCTCAAATGCGTCATCAACCGAAGCTCCCGCTTGTTTTATAGAGCAGTTTAAGAATACGTTTTGCTATTTAGGTATGCAGTTTATTAACCATAGCCATAAAAGTACCCAAAAGGTTGCTTAAATTGCAGCCTTTTTTGGTTGTCTCTGGTAGTTTAGTAATAATCTTAAAAAACACAGGATTGTTTATGAAATACCTATTAATACTTTTACTTATTAGCCCATTTTCGCAAGCGGGTGAAAACCTTATTAAAGGCTTTGGTAGCTTTTATAATGTACCTCAGCATGCACCGATTAATGATTCCACCGTATTTAAAATAGCTTTTGATGTTGGTGATGGTGCTAAAAAAGGTGATCAAAACAATTCAATGAATTCACTTGCCCGCTTTATTAACATGCATGTAGCACACGGTGTAAAACCAGATAACATTCAATTAGCGTTAGTAGTTCATGGTAGTGCTAGCGTTGATGTATTGGCTAGCAGTGAATATAAAGAACGTTTTAAAATGGACAACAAAAATCAAAGTTTAATAAAACAATTGTTGGCCAATAACACCGTAGTTTATGTATGTGGGCAGTCGGCTACACATTATAAAGTAGCGCCAGAACAACTAATAGAAGGTGTGCAAATGTCACTTTCGGCGATGACAGCACATGCTCAGTTACAACAACAAGGTTATACACTCAATCCATTTTAATGACTCAAATGACAAAAAACATACTCTGCTTTGGCGATTCTAATACCTGGGGATTAAACCCTATAACGGGTAAACGTTTTGATGAAAATACCCGCTGGACATCGCTATTAGCTAAAAACTTAGGGTGTGACTTTACTGTAATTGAGGCGGGGCAACCTAATCGTACTTTAGTATATAACCCGCCTTTTGATGGTGTGCTAAGTGGTGTTAGTTATTTAAAGCCTTATTTAGATAAGCACGAGCTCGACTTTATTATTATTGCTCTTGGTACGAACGATCTTAAAAAGCGCTTTAACTTAACACCTCGTTTAATAGCCGATGGCTTAAATGATTTAATTAACTCTATACATATTTATTATCAGCAAGGTAGTACTTTACAAGCCCCTGAAATTATTATTGCCAGCCCACCTAAAATAAGAATTACCGAGCAGTACTCACGTATTTTTGAAGGGGCCGATATAAAAGCAATAGAACTATCTAACGAATTTAAGTGCGTGGCAGCTAATAATAAATGCGATTTTATTGACCTTAATGCATCTATTAACGTGTTTGGCGGTGACGGGATCCATTTTGAAAGTAGCCAACACTTAACGGTAAGCTTTGAAATTACTCAATTAGTTCAAGAATTGTTAAAAATCCCTTAAATCTACCTGTTTGAATTTAATGCAACTTATGCAATCATCTAAATAAAGTAGTGATATAAATTAATAAGCTCGGGATGCTATGAAAAAGTACCAACAAAAATCGATTATAGCTATTTTAACCGGAGGGTTAGTTTTTGTAACTGGCTGCTTTATTTTGCTTAATTTTTCAGCCCAGCGGTTAACAGCACAAACAAAATCTGATGCTGAGTATATTCTAACTCATATAGATGGTGCAATTGCAGAGAGGCGTCGAATTCTTACCCCATTAAATAAGCTGGCATTTAAACAGTGTGATAACGCGACTCTTCTTGAGATGCGCCGCGCTTTATTTGACGCAAAATATGTAATTGATATAGGCTTTTTTAAAGATAACCAGCTAGTTTGCACTACTGGCGCGGGCTTATTAAGTAAACCAATTAATGACAAACAGCCTGACTTTATTCGAGATGATGAAGAGGTGAGAGTTCGTTTTGAGCCAGAGCTTTATTTATTATTATTTAGTGAACGCCCTATGGAAGTAATTATAGTCAGGCAAGGTGACTATAATTTAATTGTGCAGAGCACGCCTTTTACCAATATCGGAATTATTGCGCCAGATTGGGAGGTTATTTATAAAGCACCAAATGCTTTACATCATTTAGCGGGTAAAGAGGGGGTGTATCAGCAGGTAAAAAGTAATGTTTTCTTTCCTTACTCAACTAATTCAGTTTGCAGCTCTACAAATAGTCATTATTGTGTAGTAGTGCACTTACCTTGGAGTCTGTTTTTTTCTAATAATCACTTATTATTAATAATTTCGTTAATTTTAACCTGTTTAGCGGGCATATCGACTGCACTAATTGTTGATGCAAGAATTGCTGCACGTCGCTCTACTAACCAGCGTATCCGTAAAGGGCTTAAAAAGGGATCATTTTATTGGACTTACCAGCCCATTATTTGTTTACAAAGTGGCAAGCTGATTGGTTGTGAGGTACTTGCGCGTTTTGAAGATAAGTACGGGGCTTTATTCCCAGATGAGTTTATTCCGGTTATCAGAAAAAACAATTTAACATGGACTTTTACTAAGGCAATGATTGCTACAGCGATAAAAGAGTTGACCGCTATAGAGGCATTACCTGATGGCTTTAAAGTATCGCTTAATATATTTCCGTGCGATGTAGAGCAAGGTAATGTGTCGTTACTGCCGCAAATTACAGAGCTAACCAATTCACGCTTTATTATTTGTTTAGAGATAACCGAAGACGAATACCTTGATACAAGCATTGCGCATGCTCATTTTAGAACATTAGTTGAATCGGGGTTTAATTTATCATTAGATGATTTTGGTACGGGTTACTCAAATTTAAGAAACTTACAAAATTTAAGTTTTCACCAACTCAAAATTGACCGTACGTTTGTTCAAGATATAGCAACTGAGGGCTTAAAAGCTTCTATGATCCCAAATATTATGGAACTTGTGCATAAGTTTAATTATACCTGCGTAGCCGAAGGGATTGAAACCACAGAACAAGAAGCTATTTTAAAAACAGCGGGTGTACATTACGGACAAGGTTGGAAATATGGCAAGGCTATGACTGCATCTAAATTTAAAAGTTACATAGCTAATCAACATTTTTAGATCTCAGCTGCCATACTAAACGTATCGTTATGAAATTTAAAAAATTATGTTTATTATGATCAAATTAATATTAAGTGCTTTTGCATTTTTACTACTTAGCGCATGTACCACGCAATACCCAAACCAACAAATAACAGGGAAGCAGTTTCCAATTATTAACGGCGAAAGCTTAGAACAAAATATGGTAACTATACCTAGCGACTTTAAAGCAGATAAAACACTGCTGCTTATTGGTTACAAGCAAGACAGTCAGTTTGATATAGACCGTTGGTTAATTGGCTTAGACATGGCGGGCGTTACGCTTCCTACCTACGAGCTACCTACTATTGCGGGCATGGCGCCACGCATGTTCAGTACATTTATAGACAGTGGTATGCGCAAAGGCATCCCTAAAGAATTATGGGGCGGAGTAATCACTATTTATAAAGATGGTGAAGCGGTTCAAAAATTTACAGGTAATGAAAGTCCAAATAACTCTCGCGTAGTACTTATTAATAACAGTGGCGAAATTTTATATTTTTATGACCGAGGTTTTTCGGTAGATGCGTTAAATAAATTAAAAGCGAATATTGAGTAGCCTTTAAATTCATTTGTTTAGGTTAATTAAAGTGAAAGGGAGCGAATGCTCCCTTTCTATTGTATTTTATTTAAAACGCGTAACTTACACTAAAACGCGTAGTGCGAGGCATAATGTAGCGACCATTTGGTGAATCTGCATTACGTGGGTCACCCTCCGTGATGCCTTGCTCATCAGTTAAGTTATCAATTGCTACTTGAAGCTTAATACCTTCCATTGGTTCTAGGATGAAACCTAAATCAACTTTCTCATAGCCATCGAGTGTTACCGTATTTTCGTTATTGCCAAAGCGATCATCAACAGCTGAAAGTGTACCGTATAAAGTTGCATACATACCTTGCAGTTCAAAGTCGTAGCTTGGTGTTACACGTACTTGCCATTTTGGTTGGCGCTGCGACTGGTTACCATCGTTTGTTGGGCTCTCTGTAATTTCAGCATCTTGTAAAGTCGTATTTAAATTAACAGAAAAACCAGACTCATGATTAAAGTTGTAATCAAGCTCTATACCGTATGCTTCGTTTGTTAAAATTTCAGCAGGTACGCCAGGTCGTCGTACAAATGTGTCGCCTTTAACTTCATTTACAAATACGGTTGCATAAAAGTCGGTTGATTCAGTAATTAACTTATAGCCAAGCTCGCCTTGAGTTATTTCTTTAATAAGCTTTTCGCCGCCTTCGTAAGCATCAAAGTTATCTCTAAAGTCATCAAAGTAAGGCATTTTATAACCACGGTTAACACGGGCAAACACACCCATATCATCATTAATTGAGTAGTTTAACCCTGTAGTCCACGATGTTTTACTTTCATCATAGCTAACGGTTTTAGTAATAATACCGTCAAGGCCCTCATCTACACTGTATTCTACTTCGTGGTTTTCTTGACGTACGCCAACATCAAGCGTAAACGCATCAGCAAATTTGTATTCACCGGTGACATAAAACGCGTTAGTGCGCGCATCACCTGTTGAGCTTATGTCGTAGTTAAAATCACAACCATCGGTGCTTTGATTACATTCAATCCCCGTTAATGCTTCTCCGCCTGATTCAAGTACATGGTATGCAGTGTTACCTAAGCTCCACCAATCTTTTGCTGAAGTACTTGCAGTGTAATACCCAAAGGTTGTTGATAGGTCGCCAAATTTTTTCGAAAAAGCTAAATCATTAGTAAATGAGCTGATTTCTTTAAGTACGACCCATCGACCAAGTTGTTGGACTGGGGTATCGCTTGCGTATTCAGTGTTTGTAACTGCTCCAAATGCAGTTTGGCCGTTATCAGCAACGGCTCCAACCGTTGTTGCTGAGCCACTAGGTACTAAACCGTAGGTATTTGCATCGCCTTTGGTAATGTTAAAGCGATCTGAAAAATGCCAACCATCTTTTAGCTCTAGCTTAATACTACCGCCCGAAACATGGCCGTCCCACCCTCGGCCATCACCTAGGTCAATATCAAGTGCTTGTGCATCGGGGCCTGTAAATATTGTTGCTTGACGATTTAGCGTACCAAGTTGCGTATATTCTGCGTCAATACCATCAACATTAAGGGGTGTTGGTAAGTACCATGCACCGTGATCGTCTGTTTGGCGGGTATAAAAGTTAAGCTCACCGTTGTCTAAATCTTTAGTAATGTTGATTGTAAATTGGCTACCTTTTTCAGAAGTAAAGCCCGCATCACGAATACCCGGAGAGCTTTTTACGTAACCGCCAACCATAAAGTATAAATCGTCAGTAATTTCACCACTCATCACAGCATCAACTCGCTGTAGGTCGTAATCAGATGTTGTGTATTTAAATAAGCCTTCTGTTTCTTCGCCACCACGTTTTAATCTAAAATTGGTTGTTAATCCTGGTTGTCCGTTAGATAAAACAGGATTAGGTCCACCACGTAGAGCTTCTACTGTCTCAATAGTTTCATCAATACGAAACATTGATGAGTTTTCTAAAAATGACAATGTTGAAGCAGGATAAATAGGTGAGCCTTCAATACTGAGTGTTAAAAATGGGGCATCACCACCACCAGGAAAACCACGAACAAATACATTAGCGCCCGATTCACCACCTGAGCTTTCTACCCAAACACCAGGTATTGCTTTAAACAAGTCAGCGGTGCTTTTTGGAGACAGTTTAATAATTTGTTCACTATCGATATTAGTTACCGCATAGCTGGCATCTATTTTTCTAACTCCAACACCCGTAGGTGTTCCCGATACCACAATGCGCTCAACTTTCTGTTTTTCTTGTGTTTGCTCTGCTGCAAATGCGCATTGAGTGCTAAGCGCTAAAGTAATTGCACACGCTAATGTGCTTTTTGCTTTATTGATTTTCATGTGTGTGATCCCGTTTAGTGTGTGAAACAGTGTGATTTTTCAGCCTTATCTCTCAAAATTTAATGTAAATAAGCTGTGTATGTTGAAACCTTAGAGATAAATGCAAACGTTTGCAATATTTATTTGTAAATTATTTATGAATTTATATGGTTTATTTATTGAGCTTATTTATCAGATAAACATTTTTTAAGACGTTGTTCGCGCCAGTAAAAAATAATAATGCTATATTGTCAGCAGGTTAGATAATTGTATTAAGCAACCAGAGTTCAGGCTAATTAGTGGCAACCGGCGATTTAGGGAAATCATGAATAATAAAAAAATTAAATTAATTGATTTAGCAAAACTAGCAGGTGTATCGACTTCAACAGTTTCGCGTGCGCTTAATGATAATCCGCTAATTAAGCAAGAAACCCGCGACAAACTACAGCGCTTAGCTAAAGAACATAATTTTAGCCTGAATACTGCTGCAAGCCGCTTGCGTACACAAAAAACCAATGTTGTGGCAGTTATAATTAACCTTGATGAACAAACAGAGCAGTCGATTAGCGACCCATTTTTACTTAAAGTGGTGAGCGAAATTAACCTTGCGCTTAATCAACAAGGGTTAGAGCTTTTATTATCAAACTCAATAATGGCGCAAGACGATTGGGCTAATTACTTTATTAATAGCCGCCGTGCAGACGGCATTATTGTGGTAGGCCAAGGTAAAAACCAAACCAATATAGAAAATGCGGCTAACGCAGGTGTTCCGCTGGTAGTATGGGGGGATCCTAAAACACCCAGTAATTATGCCATTGTAGGAAGCGACAACTATTTAGGGGGCTTGCAAGCAACTACGCATTTAATAGAGCATGGAGCTAAAAATATTGTATTTTTAGGTGACCCAGAACACGGTGAAATTAGCGAACGTCATCGAGGTTACTCTGCTGCATTAGCATCCCACAAATTAAAGCAACATGTTGTATCTATTGATATTACAAGTAGCTCTGCGTACCAATCTATTAACCAATTACTGCGTGAAAAAGGCCTTTATTTTGATGCCATAGTTGCATGTAGTGACATGGTTGCTTTAGGGGCAATGAAAGCCTTAAAAGAGCGCTATGTAAGTATTCCTAACGATGTAGCCTTAGTGGGCTTTGATGATATTGCTATGGCCGACATTAGCCACCCTTCATTATCGACCATCCGACAAAACACACAGTACGCAGCCACGCTATTAGTTCAAAAGCTAATGCAACAACTCGCTGGTGAAAAAGTCGAATCACAAGTCATTGATATTGAATTAATTACCCGTCAATCGAGTAAACGTTAACTTATAAATGATGTTGAGTTAATGTTAAAATCAAAATGCAAACGATTGCATTGGCGGTTATTCTAAATTAAACTCAAACCTCACTGATATAAACACACACAGTGTATGCACTCATTATGGGCATACAATAAAGGTCGTTATAGCGTTTCAATAACGCTCTAAAGCGAGGGCAATTATGAGTAAAACAAAAGTCACACTGGCTATTGCAGCAAGTTACTTTATTTTCGCTATTTTATTAAATAGTGTAGGTACCGTTATTTTGCAGGCAATAAATACCCTAGGGGTAAGTAAAACAGAGGCCTCAGTTCTTGAGGGGTTTAAAGATTTATCCATTGCGGTAATGTCATTTTTAGTGGCTTCGTTTATTCCTCGCTTGGGCTATAAGCTTGCCATGCTTGGGGCACTTACTGTTGTTGCGCTTGCTTGTGTAAGTACTGCTTTAATTAGTGACTTTTATGCGTTTAAAATTTTATTCGCAGCCATTGGTTGTGGCTTTGCTGTGGTTAAAGTATCGGTTTACTCTATTATTGGCCAAGTAACAGATGATGCTAACAGCCACTCTTCATTACTAAACACCATTGAAGGCATTTTTATGGTTGGTGTATTAAGCGGCTATTGGATTTTTACTTCTTTTATAGATCCAGACGATTCAACCGCGTGGCTTAACGTTTATTATTTGCTGGCAGCGCTAACCCTAATTGTTATAGCGAGCGTCATTGCTGCGCCTATAAAGCCTGCTATTGTAAGTAAAACTAAACGCTCAAGCTGGTATGACTTTATAGCTATGCTAAAGCTAACATATCAACCATTAGTGCTCATATTTATAATCAGCGCTTTTTTATACGTACTAATTGAGCAGGGCGTAGGTACTTGGTTGCCCACATTTAATAATGAAGTTTTAAAACTCCCTGTCGCTATTAGTATTCAGTTGGCTAGTATTTTTGCTGCAGCACTTGCGCTTGGGCGCTTAGTGGCAGGGCAAGTACTTAAACATATTAATTGGTTTGCTGTATTGTGCAGTTGTTTAATTGCTATGGCTGGTTTAATACTCATTACCTTGCCACTTACCGAAAATATTACTGAAAATAACGTAACGAGTTTATTTGACGCTCCTCTTGCTGCATTTGTTTTGCCGTTAATTGGTTTTTTTATGGCACCTATTTATCCGGTACTTAACTCCGTTATGCTCAGCGCACTTGAAAAACATCGTCATGCCGCTATGACTGGCTTAATTGTAGTTTTTTCAGCACTTGGTGGCACAACAGGCTCAATAATAACGGGTTATGTATTTGAGCACTTTAGTGGCCAGCATGCGTTTTACCTTTCTTTGGTTCCTATTAGTTTAATTTTTATTAGCGTGGTTTTTTTCAAAAAACGGACAGATGCTATCTCACAACACACAACCACAGCTTAAAAGTAAGGAAAGTTATGAGTTTTTTCGAGAGCCAATTATTTAAAGATGTTCAAACACAGCATGTATTTAGTGACTGTAAAACATTTGCAGATGCAATTGCGCGTGTTAATTGGCAAAGTGCATGTAAAAGTTATGAGCAACTAGCTCCTTTAAATAATGCGCAGCTTAGTGAGTTTGTAAACGCACACTTTATTACTTCCCCCGTGCTAACAATGGACACTGAAGTTGATACGTCATCTGTTAAACAGTATATAAATTCGTTATGGACTGGCCTTAGAAGAGAGGCCGATATTCCAAAGCAAGACTCATTACTTGCACTAAAACACAGCTATATTGTGCCTGGTGGACGTTTTCAAGAAATTTACTATTGGGATAGCTATTTTACAGCCTTGGGTTTAATTGATGCAGATAAAGGTGATGTAGTTGAAGATATGCTACTTAATTTTATCGATTTAATTAACGATTATGGCAGTATTCCAAATGGTAACCGCCGCTATTATTTGTCACGCTCGCAACCACCTGTTTTAGCACTCATGGTCGAATTATTATGGGAGCATACACACCGTAAGTCGCTTAATATGCAATGGCTAAATATGTGTGTGGCAGCGCTTGAAAAAGAATATAGGTTTTGGATGCAAGGCGCGCAGTTGCTTTCAGATAATATGTTGAGTTCAAACCGTGTGGTAAGAATGCCTTGTGGCGGTATTTTAAATCGTTATTGGGATGATGCGGGCGAGCCAAGGGCTGAGTCACTACGAGAAGATTTAGAGTTAGCACAAGAGTTGGCTGATGATCAAAAAGCTGATTTTTATCGTAATATTCGTGCTGCGTGTGAGTCGGGGTGGGATTTCAGTTCTCGTTGGTTGGGGGAGTCTAATTTGCTAAGCTCTATTCAAACAACCGATATTGTTCCTATTGATTTAAACTCCCTTATGTATAACTTAGAAAATCAGTTAAGTAAGTTTTTTAAACTGCTCGGCAATAGTAAGCAAGCTGAGCATTACAAATTACTTGCTGGCAATCGTAAAGTACTTATAAACACGTATCTTTGGAATGAATCTATCGGTTTTTTTGTTGATTATAATAGCCGTAAAGCCACTCAATCTCAGGTACTTAGTGCTGCAGCCTCTACCGCTTTGTTTGTTAATCTAGCCAGTAATGACCAAGCTACCAAAGTAGCAACATTGTTAGCCAATGATTTTTTAAAAGAGGGTGGTATTGTTACAACCATTACTCATACATCACAACAATGGGACAGCCCAAATGGTTGGGCACCATTACAGTGGTTTGCTGTAAAAGGGCTTAATAATTACGGTATTACACAATTAAGCTCGAATATAATGCAAAACTGGATAAAGATGGTTGAGCAAAATTTTGAGATAAATAAGTGCTTGCTCGAAAAATATAATGTGTGCACCCCTAACGTTTTAGCAAGTGGTGGGGAGTACCAAGTGCAGCAAGGTTTTGGTTGGACAAATGGTGTAACAACTCGATTTTATAAGTTACTAAACGACTAATCCGATCTGTTATTTATCTTATAAAAGCAATTTAATTGACTCGATTTTTAATTTTAAGCATTGATTTTATTCTGTTTTATTTATTTAAGGATGAGAAGCGATAACTGTATTTTAATACCAAAATCTCATTGTAAGTTGTATTTGATTTAGGTAATGTGGTGTAAATGTTTCAAGGAAGAAATTTATGCCCCATACAAACTCGGTATTTGTAAAAACAACGTTTCAATCATCTTTTCATTCGCATAATTACACCGCTATTTTAAGAACACTGCAAGCTCTGTTCGGTGATATTAAAATGGATGATGTTGTGCCTAAAGTAGAGCAGCGAGCTAATTATGATTTGTTTTTAATAGATGGTGCTAAAAGCAAATGGCAAGACCTCATTCCAGCAGACCTTATTTGTTTAGCTAAACATTATAGCGTAGTTATTTTTAATGTTGATAAAGACGATGTATGCGAGCAAAACTTATTGCTTAACCATTTTAATGGCGTTTTTTATAAATCTGATGCACCAGAAGATATTTTTAAAGGGTTAGTTCGGGTTAATAGCGGCGAGCTTTGGTTTACGCGTAAAGTAATTTCAAAAGCATTTAGTGATATTTTAGCTGTGGCATCGTCGTTTAATGGTCTACACGATGATATTGAATTAAAGCAGGACGATTACGATCATTTAACAAAGCGAGAAAAGTCTGTTATTCATCTAATTGCACAAGGTGCAAGTAACCATACCATTGCAGATAAACTCAATATTAGTGATCATACCGTAAAAACACATCTATACAGTGCGTTTAAAAAAACAAACTCACGCAATAGAGTGGAGCTTGCTAATTGGGCTCAGCGCTACGTTTCTGTATTATTGCCAATGGCTAAATAGCTTATTTAGCATTAAATTTCCCTATAAAAAAGGCTACTTTGCGTAGCCTTTTTTATTTGTTATGACTGCCAGTGCGATTAGCTTACTTTTTTAGCCCATAAGCCTTTATCAATACCTTTTGTTATAAGGTCTGTAAGTGCTTTTTCTATTGCTTGTGTTACACAAATGCTCATAGGTTCGTTGTCACTAAAGCCCGCTTCTGCTTCGGCTAAACGTTTGTAGCTCACGTATCTAAAAAATCCTGCACGCATTTCTTGGCTTAATACTTTTTTGCTGGTGGCAACACTTAGTAATACTTGGCCTGTGCGAACATCTACAGCGCGTAGATATATTGAAATAGCATCTTCACGATAAAGCTCAGAGGCGCCTATACCAAAGTACTCCATGCCTAAGCCACCTGTTTTTACATTGGTGTCGTAGCTTATAATACCGCCTTCTAAAATGATTTTAGCGGTGGTAAGTGGTGGTAAATCGGCTTGGTTAGGATTATCTCCTTGGCCTGCTCGAATAATTTTTCGCTCAGTTAATATGTTTTGCAAGCCCTCTCGTTCTAATGGCGTGAACCAATCTGATTCGTGCAGTGCTTGTATAAGTATTGAATTAGCACCTTGAGTAACGGCCGTTGAAAATGAGCTTACGTTAGTTTGCGGCTTATATTGACCTGTTTGATCTCTAAATGAGTAAACAGATACCGGAATACTACCGACAGGTTTAGGTAGGTTTTTTAGGTCTGCAAATAATTCAGTTGGCTCTAAGCTAATAGCTTTTTGCTGTGATGGTGGAATAAGATTTCCCAAACTTGCACAGCCGCTCAAAACCAGTAATGTTATTGTTATTAGTAGTTTATACATTATCCAAACCTCGGTACTTCAATTATCACAACAGAGTCATCTAATATATTTGTTATTTTTACTGTAATAGAATCGGTTGTGCTGGTTATAACTTCAATTTGATAATCACCACTCATAAAAATAGAGTCCTGATTAAAAAGGCTATCTTCTATATCCTCACCAAATGCCATATCGGTAATTTCTCTTACCATGCGGTTTAAATAGGTGCGCTCTAAAGAGTCTTGAAATTGTTCTGCGTAGCCTTTTTCGATTACCGGTGCTTTGTGCTTATTTTGAGCTTGTGCTTTGCTTAACAGCATATTTGCATTTAGTGGGTTACCACCAAAGCTTGGATTAATTGGAGTATAAATTATTTCAGTCGCTTGGGACGAAAAGCTTAATATTGTTGTTATTATAAGGGCCGTTTTTTTCATTTTACCATCCATCTTTAGCCATATCAGGGGTTGATGCAGCCATGTTTGTTCGCGCCATTGCGTCTATTACTGTAAATACCGCTTGTTCAACACGCTCATCAAGGGGTTCTAATCTGCGACCTAAATAAGTCGCGTAAACAAGTTGGTTATTCATTATTAAAGAAAGTTGTGTGCCCGCTTTTGGTATTACGGTTTCTTTTATTTCGATATTAAAACCAGCCGTAGAGGGGAGATCTCGCCAATAGTTCGAAAATTCATAATAAAATTGATGACCAAAGCGGCTAATACTTCTATCGAGTAATAAGCCATCTATTTCTAGTTCATCAGCAGCATGAGTTGCTCCAGAAAAACATAGGAAGAGTGTGAGTAGGTAACTATTAAAGCTAATGTTTTTTTTCATAATTTAAAATGGGGAGAGGGTCGCTCTCCCCACCTCAATAATTACATTTGCGTAATTGTTGCTGTGTTTCCGTCACCCATTTGGGTAACAGATACAGTGCTGTTAAAGCCAATTACAGAGCCTTCAACAATGTTATCGTTACCCATTTGAGTAACACTAAACGATACGTTTTCACCACCAACTAAAAATGCTGATTGTTCAACGCCTGTAACCCAGTTACCTTCGCCTGTTTGTGAAATATCAATACTATGGTTATTGCCTTCAACCATCATATCAATAAGATTTAACATGCCATTTTGTGCAATATCAATTTGGTTATCGTTACTGTCTAAAATGCCAGCGAGCGTAACGATTGCTTCATTTTGCGAGCCACTTTGCGTAATGTCGATATCGTTATTGTTAGATGTAAGCGATACATCGGGGTATGACGATTGCACTAGCATTGCATTTTCATCACCAGACTGAGCCAAATCAACATCGTTACCTGTGCCATTAAAGTTAGCTAAATGAATAGAGTTTAAATCGCCAACTTGATTAGCCATAAACTCATTATCAGAACCAATAACACCCATATAAGTTTCGTTTAAGTCACCCATTTGGATTGCAGTAACGTCGTTATTATCACCAATAATATCGGCAGTTGTTAAGTTTTTAGCGCCAACTTGTGTAGCAGAAACTTCGTTATTTGAGCCTTCAAACAAGTTAGATTCAATAGTATTCATTGATCCTTCTTGATCTAAATCTATTTCGTTATCATCGCCAATAACGGCTGCAAATGTTACTGCGTTTGTATTACCATCTTGCTCAACTGAAAGCTCATTAGCATCACCTGAAATAGAACTAAATGTTGCTGTATTGCGATCGCCCAGTTGCTCAACCTCAAGTTCATTTTCATTACCTTGAAGACTACTTACCTTGAACGTACTCCAATATCCATCTTGAACTAAATCGAGAACATTTTCATCGCCCGTAAGCATGGTGATTTCAGCTTCATGCCATTCACCTGTTTGTAGTGAGGTGATTTCATTTGCGTTTCCTTGCATATCCATGTTGTAGAACCAGTGGCCACCAGTGCCTTGTTCAACATCAATGATATTATCATCGCCAGTTACCGTATTAATTGCTTCGTTATTTACAAAAAAGCCTTGGCCAAATTGCGAAACCATTAACATATTATTATTGCCAGTCAGCTCAGTAATAAAACCATTAGCAACCCCATCCTGGGCGTATACCTGCGCGTTGTTATCACCAATCGTGGTAACTTCGCCGTAGTTTCCTGATTGAAGTTGAGAAACTTCAGTTTCATTGTAGTTACCTGTTGTAGTAACAAGCATGGTATTGCTGTCGCCGTCTTGAGTTAGTAGCGCGGTATTTTCATTAAAAGTTTGTGTTAAAGTCATCGAGTTTTCAATACTTTCTACAGAAACGTTAGTAGCAAGTTCTGAGTTTGATGCTGATTTGCTTGATGTATCTGCATAAGAGGCAAAGCTAGTACCCATTGCAATTGCTACTGCGCAGCTTAAAAGTGATTTGTTTAACTTCATTATTTTTCTCCTTGAAATAGTAAAATAAAATACCTTAGGTGTTATAAGTTTTAAAAAGGTATCTTTTGTTTCAGCATGCCGTGCCGATATAATGTTTTGTGATCCGCTTGAAAAGCTCTCAAAGTAAAATTTACAATGTAATTAATAATTATTAATAAACGTTTTGTCATTATTTTTAACTTACGTTTAATAACTGTTAATTATTAAGTACCCAATTACTGTATTCCTCTAATGTCATTTCTTAAATCATCATTTTTTACCAATTATTTAATTGTTATTTTTCAGTTGGTTATTATGGTTTTTGGTTTTCATTCTTAATTCGATACAAAAAGCAGTAAAAATTAACGGCCCTGTATTAGGTAAGTTGTCGAGTGTTAATTTCATTAAAAGGTCTGTGTTTAGTGTTTTTTTTATACATTAACTGGTCAAAATGGATGGTTTTTTAAGCATTTTAATTTTTTAACTTGTTTAATTATCAATTAGGTTGTTTTCTAAATGTATGCCATGTGATCCCTTGTACTCGAAATAGTGAAAGAACGTGCTTAGAGCATCTAAGCTAACCCAACAAAAACTATGGATAGAACAATGAAAACAAAATTATCTATTATTACGCTCGCCTTACTTCCTTGTTTAGCCGCTGCAAAGGTTCCTGATGTGGGTGTAAAGCAATCGGCAACCGCTAGCAGTGATTCAATAATTGTTAAATATAAAAGTAATGCTACGAAAGAAATGCGTAAGCAGGCTCGTTCATTAGTTAGAGCTAAAATTACTGATATAAATAAAGATGAAATTGATGATAACTATACGTCCTTGCTGTCGGGGCGTTTAGCTAAGTTTAAAGTGTCAGGAATGAGCACTAAAGATGCTATTGCACGTTTGAAATCTCACCAAGCTATTGAATATGTTGAGCCTGATTATCGAGTGAGCATGGCAAGTACCCCAAACGACCCTCGCTTTGACGAGCTATGGGGCTTAAATAACGAAGGTCAGACTGGTGGTACTGTTGATGCTGATATTGATGCGGTAGAGGCATGGGCTATTTCTACGGGTAGCCGAGATGTAGTTGTGGGTGTTATTGATACCGGTGTTGATTACACACACAGTGACTTAGCAAGTAATATTTGGGTGAACAGCGCTGAAATTGCAGGTGATGGTATTGATAATGACGGTAACGGCTTTATTGATGATATTCATGGTATTAATGCAATTACAAATACTGGTGACCCAATGGACGATCAAGGTCACGGCACTCATGTATCAGGAACAATTGGTGCAAGTGGTAATAATTCAGTTGGGGTAGTAGGTGTAAATCAAGAAGTATCAATAGTGGGTTGTAAATTTTTAGACTCAGTAGGTGATGGCTCAACTTCTGATGCCATAAAGTGTATTGATTACATGGTTGGCCTTAAAAATTCAGGCGTTAATTTACGTGTATTAAATAATAGCTGGGGCGGTGGCGGATATAGCCAAGCACTGGCTGATGCTATCGAATCGAGTGAAGCAGCTGAACTACTATTTGTAGCAGCGGCTGGTAACGATACTATTGATAACGATGTAAACCCTCACTACCCATCAAACTACGAAAACGCAAGTGTGTTATCGGTTGCTAGTACGAATCAAACTGATGATATTTCATGGTTCTCTCATTGGGGCTTAACCAGTGTTGATATGGGCGCTCCAGGTACTGCTATTGTATCTACTACTCCGGGTGAAAGCTATGCATCTTATTCGGGCACATCAATGGCAACGCCGCATGTAGCGGGTGCCGCCGCATTAGTATTATCAGTGAACCCTGATTTAACAACACAAGAGTTAAAAGCGTTATTAATGAGCAGCGGTGATGCAAATGCAGCCCTTCAAGGTAAAACTGTGGCCGGTACACGCCTTAACGCAAATCAAGCATTGTTAGATGCAGATCCAACACCTGGCTTTAAAATTTCAGTAAGCCCACTTACACAGCAAATTGTAGCCGGAGAAGCTGCACAGTATACATTTACAATTGGCTCAATTGCCGAGTGGGATGAAGAAGTAACGCTTGAACTATCAACAACATTAGGTGGTGCTTATTTATCATCGCTTACAGCGCGCCCTGGTGATGAAGTAAGACTTAACGTTGAAACCGACACTGACACTCAGTGGGGCGATTACGAGCTAATGGTAACCGCTACAGCGGGTGATATTGTTAAGCAGCAATCAGTTAAGTTAATGGTTCAACCAGTTGGTTTAAATGACTTTACTTACAGTAGCGCTGCAAGTATAGAAATACCAGATAATGATCCTGAGGGTGCAAGTTCAGTAATTAATATTTCTGATGATTTAACTGTATTTGGCACAACTGCTGATGTTGATATTACTCATACATACTCAGGTGATTTAGTTGTAAAACTAATATCAGCACAGGGTACTGAAGTAACATTACAAAGTAGTGTAGGTGGTGGTAACGATGATATTGTTAAAAGCTTCAGTTCAGATGCGTTTAACGGTGAAGTAGCATCTGGCGATTGGACACTACAAGTGGAAGATACTGCCGCAGCTGATACTGGAACAATTAATGGTTGGTCACTAACATTAAGCGCTATTGGTGAAGTTAGCCCACAACCACCACGCGCTGGTTTTGAGGCTGAAACTCAAGGTTTAACAGTTAATTTTACAGATTCTAGTACTGATGCTAATAACGATATCACTCTATGGAGCTGGGACTTTGGTGATGGCGCAACATCAACTGATCAAAACCCTATGCATGTATATGCAGCATCAGGGAACTACGATGTAGTGTTAACAGTAACCGATAGTGAAGGTAATACAAATACATCAACTCAAAGCGTTGTTGTAAGTGATGTAGAGCTTGAACTGAGCTTAAAACGCGCAAATAAATCTCGATTAGATACTATGCGTGTAGATCTAAGCTGGGATCGTGTAGGCGCTGAGTCATTAAGCGTATACCGTAACGGTGAGCTAGTAGATACAACGTCAGATAACGGCAGATACCGTGATTATGTACGTGGCGCTACATTACCATCGTACGATTACCAACTTTGTGTATCTGAAAATGTGTGTTCTAACATCATCACAGTTTCATTTAACTAAATAAACCACTACTCCTAAAGTGACCTTAAGCCCAGCATTGCTGGGCTTTTTTTGTTTTAAAAAATATAAACTACGTTTTGTTATACGGGTGTGTTTTAAGCCAGTGCTTGGCCATTTGTACACGCGTGGCAAACCAAACCTGCTCATGCGATCGGGCATATTCTAAAAACCGTGCTAATGCTTTTATTCTTCCTGGTCTGTCAATTAAGCGGCAATGTAAACCTATCGACATCATTTTTGGGGTGTTTTCACCTTCTGGGTCACCTTCTTTTTATGGATAGACTAAGCAATCCTAATGAAGTGTAGGGTGAGCTAAACATAAACCCTATTCTTTACAAGCCACAAAACAGCTTTGTCAAAGAGGTATTTTTAGGCCTACAAACAGAGTATGGCTCGGGCGATACCGATCAAAATAATTATTTATTAGGGGCGGTGTATCGTTAGATGTACCAGGATTTCAATACTTTAACGTGGCTTATTACCTTCGTTTTCAAGACGATATAGATATCGAGCGTGAAGATAACAACCAAATAACCGTTACGTGAGGCTATAACAAAGGCAACTTTAGGTACGATGGCTTTTTAGACATTACTGACAGTACCGACACCATGTTTGGTAAAAGTGAAGGCGGTTTTAACTTTACCTCGCAACTTAAGTATAACATTGCCCCAATGCTTGGCCTAGACACAGGCCGTCTAGATGTAGGTATTGAATATGTATTTTGGAAAAATAAGTTTGGTGTAGATGGTGAAACAGAGCACAACCCAAACTTGATGGTTAAATGGCACTTTTAACAGTAAATTGAATAAATATTTTACGAGTAATTAAAGGCTACTACTTAGTAGCTTTTTTATTTTATGGTCATAAATAATTGAATAGCCTAAATTAATTGTGTTAAATTACTTTTTAATAATACTATATGGATTTTGTTTTCATGGACTCTGAAATAGATTTTTCTACCTACACTTTAGATGAGCTTTACTCCAGCGCACAAGCAATTGACCGAGAACGCTTTCCTGAGCGCGCAAAAGAAATAGACGAGCTGATAGAAACTCGAGAAGCGCAAGATCCCACACAAAATTCCGACTCAAAAATAGTTGGCGGAAAAGCATCACGCTCAGATAGGCTAATGGCTGCTATTGTTGATGGCGTTTTAGGTGTTGTTTGTTTTATACCTGTATTCATACTCGTAGGGTTTGATAATTTAAGCCAACCAACGCTTACTTTATCTGCAGGTTTGCTAGGTTATGGCATATTAAGCACGTTAGTGCTTCATGGTTACCTTATGTACCAACGCGGACAAACAATTGGTAAATCTTTAATGTCTATCCGTATTGAAAATTTAGATGGTACACAAGCAAGCTTTACTACAATTTACTTTAAACGCATGCTTTGTATGCAACTATTATCACTTGTCCCTTCGGTAGGTCAGTTTATAGCTGGTTTTGTTAATCCATTATTTATATTTGGAAAAGATAAACGCTGTTTACATGATCATATAGCGGGAACAAAAGTGAGTTATGTAGATTAATCAGGGTATTAATTATGGCAACTTTGCCTAGGCAAAAAAAATTACCCGGATTTAAAATAGTCTATAGTTTGGCTCTATCAGCATTATTTATTGTCATTTTGCTATTTTACATGGAAGTAATTAACGAAAAACCTTTATTGCATCAGTTTTTATATTTGTTTGGATTATCTTCTTTAGGAGTGGTTATTGAATGGCTATCTACAAATAATAAGCAATCACAAGCTATTGATATTACGGATGGTGAATTTAAATTACTTGGTATAAATATAAAGGTGTCTGAGCTAGAAGAAGTACTTTATTGTCAAACGAAGCGGTTTGAGCATACCTTAAGGTTTAAATTTAGAGACGCGACCTACCGAGACATAGAAATATCAGCCCCTGACTTGATTGATGATTTGCGTTTTTATCACTTTATGGTTGGTAACGGTTTACCAGTAAAAATGACAGACGATATAGGGCGTTTTTTTGAGTGAATTTAATGAAAATTAGGATGTCATCCACTCTAATTACCAACACAATAAACTCTCATTTTTGTTTATAAATTAATTGTCGGATGGCATGGCTTCGTCATTTATCCGACCTACGTCAACAATAAAATTAGGGTAGATGTCAGCGTTATTTTTTATGTAATTCTGCAAGTTGGATAGGTATTAGCTTATTAATCTTTGAGTCAATTTTTGTAGGCTATCTTGCTTATTTTGAGTGGATAAATAGCGTTAGCTTAATTTATGGGCCTGCTTATAAACAACGTGTAAAAAATACCTACTTTTAAAATAATTACCTTCTCAAATATTACCTTTCATAAAACCTAACCTCAAACTGCATTCAGTGTAAATTACAGCGTTGTTTTTAAATGTATTTTTTAAAGTTAATTCAACCTTTAAGGGATGTTTTTTGGCACGTAAGTTGATACAACTCCTTATAAATTTTAAAAAGGAATTACTATGACTGCTGAATACTTTATGGCACTGGGGTTACTCGGTGTTGCATTTTTTGCTGTTGCAGGCGCGTTGCTTGGGTATGAAAAAAACATCAGTGGCTTTGGCGTCGTGGTGGTGGCAACCGTTACTGCACTGGGTGGCGGCACGCTAAGAGACATACTCTTAGATAAGCCGATATTTTGGATTGCCACACCTGAGTATTTATATTCTACCTATGGCGCTGTTATAGCAACCGTTGCATTTATTCGATACTTACCGCGCGTTAATAACTACTACTTTTTGCTGGTCGATGCTGTTGGTATGGCGTTATTTAATATTATGGGGATAGAAAAAGCATTGATAAATGGCTCTGGCATGGTGGTCGCAATTACCATGGGTATCACTACAGGTATATTTGGTGGTTTAATACGTGACGTAATTTGCCGTGAGGTGCCAACGGTTATGCGCAGCGAACCTTACGCCTCTGCGTGTTTAGCGGGTGGTGCAGTTTATGCCGCTTTATTTAGCCTTAATGTAGATTACATTTGGTGTATTTTAGGCTCATTTTTCACGACTATCTTTTTAAGATTAGGCTCTTTGCATTGGGGTTGGCATTTAACTATTTTCAGAAAAAAAGACTTCAGAGATCAAAGCGACTAATTTTAGCTACGAGTAGCCCGCGTTTGCATGCGGTGCTCGTAATTATCTTCATCAAGAATGGTAAAACCCAGTCGTTTATAAAGTTTTAATGCTTCCTAATATAGCCCTAATGTTTATATTTTTAGGGCTATAGCGCTTTTAATTAGATACAACTAAAACAAGCGCATAGAGTTAAATATGCTGGTTAAATTAACAAAGACATTACTATCTTTATAGTACTACCAATACCCAAGTGCTTTCCACCAAAGCCCGCCAATAATTCCCCATACACTTAAATTAATAAAGCTCATTATAAGGCCCATTACCCACCAGTCTTTTAATGATACATAGCCTGAGCCAAACACGATGGGAGATGTACCTGTTGCGTAATGCGTTAACGACATCATGAGTGATGAAGCGCCTGCTAACAGTAAACCTAAAAATAAAGGCGGTGCGCCAAGCGCCAAGCCTGCGGCGTAAAATGCGGCAAACATAGCAGTAATATGTGCTGTGGTACTGGCAAAAAAGTAATGAGCGTAAAAATACACAGCTACCAATATAATGGCCGATACAATCCAGTCAAAACCCAGTTGTGCAATGTTGCTCTCAACAAGTGTTGAAAACCACGTTACCAAACCTAGTTTATTTAAAAAAGTGGCCATCATTACTAATGCTGAAAACCAAACAACGGTATCCCACGCAGACTTTTCTTTAAGTGCATCGTCCCAGCTTAATACACCAGTCACTAATAAAACCGATAAACCTAAAAAAGCTACTGCGGTTGTGTTAACTGCGTAGTCAGTCCCTAAAATCATTGCAGGTACGCCGGCCCATAAAACAAGCAGCATGGCAAAAACTCCCACCATTATTTTTTCGCCATAACTCATTGGGCCCATTTCAGTTAATTTAGATTCTGCATAGTTTTTAGCGTCGGGTGTGCTTTTAACTTCAGGTGGGTAAATGGCATAAACAACCAAAGGCACAAGGGCAATACATAACAAGCCAGGAACAAGTGCAGCGAGCGCCCACGTATCCCATGTAATACTAATATTTGCACCGGTAGCATCAGCAATAAGCTTTACAATTAGAGGGTTTGGCGCAGTCGCCGTAATAAACATAGCGGATGTAATAGGGTTTATATGGTAGCTCACTAAAGCAAGGTAGTGCCCAATTTTACGAGAGGTACCTTTCTCAGGGGACGAGCCAAAGCTTGTTGCTATCGACTTCATAATTGGGTGAATAATAGCGCCGCCTCGCGCGGTATTACTTGGCGTTACAGGCGCTATAACAAGTTCAGACAGCGCGAGTGCATAGCCAATACCAATTGTTTTTTTACCAAAAAGAGAAATAAAATTATAGCCAATACGATTTCCCAAACCGGTTTTAGCTAAACCCCGAGAAATAATAATCGCAATACCAATTAACCAAATTAATGAGTTAGAAAAGCCACTTAATGCATCTTTAATTGCGCCAGAAGGGCTGTCATTAGTTACGCCCGTTAACGCGACAGAGGTAATAGCCAAAATAGCAATGGCGCCAATCGGCATTGCTTTACCAATAATGGCAACTACAGTACCAACAAATAAAGCCAACAAATGCCATGCGTTTTCGGTAACACCCTGCGGAGGCGGTACAGCAAACCAAAGTAATAAAACAATGGCTATAGAAATCAGTCCAGAGGTAACCCGAATATCAGTACCCTTCATTAAAAATGTCCCTAGGTTTTAGAAATGCATGCATTCTGTGTATTGAAAAGGCAACGTTATTTTACTTCATTTAATAATAAAAAAGGTGACGCACATCATATGAATATTAGACTTATTTAATTTTATTAATAAAGAGGTAATAAACCATAAACTAAAGTGAATGATTAAATTACCCTACGAGAGCTTACGTTGTACTTAATCAACTCTTATTTTTTAAGGGTTAGCTTGAATTGTTTTATCGGCTTGTAAGGTCTTTGTAAGTCTTAACGAATACTTGGAAATACAATGAACTTAAAACACACAAACAACGCACTTTCTTTTTTACTCTCATTGAGCTTTCTACTGCTTGGCTTATCGTTTGCGTTAGGTGCAAATCCTAATACGTTAACGGCTACATTTAGCTTTTATGAGCTTGATGCGTTAATAGGTGTAAATACATTAGGCTTATTGGCGGGCTCAACTATGCTTGCACTAGTGACAACAACCTTAGCTGCGCATTTTAAATTAATAAAGCCTACAGCGGCACTCGTGTTAGCTATTGTAATTAGCATCGTCCCGTTACTAACATTATTTGCCAGCAACCGTTGGATGGCGCAACTTGGCGGCTTTCCAATTATTGGTAGCGGGCAGGGCATAATTAAATACTTTGCTGTAGTGCCTTTATATTTGTTTTTATTTTATAAAGACAAACTTACCGACAAACAACACGTACTTTTAAACTTTATACCGGTTGCTATGGTTTTACTGTGGATTGGCGGCATGAAGTTTTATGAGTTTGAAGCAAAAGGCATTGTAAGTTTAGTAGAAACTTCACCGTTTATGTCGTGGTTATACACGGTATTTAGCGTACAAGGCGCATCTAACGTGATTGGCGGGTTTGATGTATTATTTGCTGTGTTATTGGGCTTAGGGCTATTTTTAAATAATAAAAAGTTAATTATTGTAAGTGGCTTAGCGTGTTTAAGCGTATTTATGATGACTCAAACATTCTTAATTACTGCAACCAGTGCATTTAGTTCTTCCACTTTATTGGAGCGTTTAGGTCAGTTTGTAATTAAAGATTTATGGTACGTAGGTAACTTAATCGTTATTGCGACTTTAATGATATTTAAACCGACTAAATAGCATATAAAGAGGACGTTATGATCAGTTGCCACCAATACGACTATATCGAAATTGCCTGTATGCACCGTTTAAGCATTGAGCTTATATTAAAAAATGGTGATGGTGTATGTGGCGTAGCAACTGACACAAAACGCAATGCTAATAGAGACGAATGCATAGTTGTTAACGTAAATAGCGAGTTGCAACTCATTGTGCTCACTACAATCAGCGTACTTAAAGCGCGTGAGAAAAATCCATACTTTGACCACGTGAACTTTGATGTAAAGTAAGCACCTCATTCATTCGTTTTTATCATAAACACCTCAGCGAGCCTGTATCATTAATATGTTAAGGCTCGCTTATCTAACCAATGTTTTAGCTAATTACACGCTAGATACATAAAGCCAAAATTCCCCTATAACGTCTCTTAATTTTTTAATAACGTTTTTACAGAATAAGGCTAAACGCTAATTATTAAAACTTATAAAATCATGACTTTATAAGTAAGCCTCAATAAGCTTTTGTGTAGCGCTTAGTATCCGTACGTTTGTTAATTATGATCGTAAAAGGTAGCTACATAAATAAAGCTAACTTACAGAAGCAATTGTTTTTATAAACAGCTAGTTTAATTTTGTCCAATAATATTATTAAACGCCGTTTTGGTGAAAAATAACAAAGGCCGTTTTATAACATGCCTTATCACTTGTTTACATTAAAGTTATTTAGTGGAATTATTGAACAAAGTAATACACGCTGTTTTGGGGGGTTATAACCCCCAAAGTGTCCTCTGATAAAGCTGTTGAAGCGGAGATCCTATTCTGACCATTTGAGCCACACTTGCCTTGAGGTTATCCCTTCAGTTGGAGGTAAGTCATGAATACACTCATTGAACAAGTTAAAACTGAAATAGCCTACCGAGGCTATTCACAAAGTACCTGTAAAAGTTACTGCGAGCATTTGCTTAAACTCAGCCATTATTTTAATAAACCACTAGATTTAATCACAGATGATGAGCTGAATATCTTTTTTAAAGATCCCGCCATTCGCAAGCTCTCCAGAGCGAGTCAAAAAATACAAATAAACAGCATTTGGTTCTTGTTTAAGAATATTTTACAGCGCCCACTGAACTTAGACATAAGTACACGGCAGCCAACGCCTTTCATTTTTGGATAAAACGGTCAAAATACCTAGGTTGGAATCTATCATATTTGGTCATAAAGCTTCGTTCACAAGGCGTCAATGCTGTTGCTAGCCCAGCATTTTCGGCAGATAACAATCCACCATAAGCATTAAGAATTTGCTTTGTTGACCCATCTTCAGACAACATTGCCAAGAGGAATGACTATTTTATCTGAACTACTCAACCAGTCTGCGTACTTAGCCAAAGTCATGCATTAAAAGGGAGCGTGTTAGTGCTCCCTTCTACATCTATTTATTTAAAAGAGGCCTTTACTTTGATTCCATCCCAGCCAAGGTCATACCAAAGCGTATAATCGTCGCGACTACTAAAAGCGAACCAACGCCAAGCACCCAAAAAATCAATAACCATTTAAATTGATGAAGAGTTTTTTTCATCGTACTTTTCTCCAAACTTACTCATAGAAAAGACTGGCTCACTGTAAACACCAGCCCTTTTGTTATCTGCTTTCTAATGATAACCGTCAGTATCTACGACTTTTCCACGGAAAACTCGATAAGACCAGAATGTATAAATCAAGATGACAGGCACAATAAACACGACGCCAACTAAGGTAAATTTAAGGCTAGAAGTTGGTGCTGCAGCCTGATAAATAGTAATACTCGGTGGAATAATGTTGGGCCAAAGGCTGACGCACAACCCTAAATAACCCAGAAACAACATGCATAAAGCACATATGAAAGCTCGATATTCCTCTTTGGAATGCGCCGCTCCCATGAGCAACAACGCAAAAGTCGCAGTAAAAATCGGCAAAGGCGCCAAATAAATAATATTCGACAAGTTAAACCATAAATCACGCACGCTTTCATTAACCATTGGTGTGTAAATGCTGATGATAAACATACAAACCGAGAGCAACAGAGTTAATGGCTTAATAAAAGAACGCATTTTTTTCTGTAAACCGTGCTCTGTTTTAATGACCAACCAAGTAACACCCAGCAACCCATAAGCAAACAACAAACTAAAGCCGGTGAACAGGCTAAATGGACTCAACCAATCCAATCCACCGCCTGCGAACTCGAAATTTTCTACCTGAAAACCAAGGATTACAGCCCCCATTGCCACACCCTGAGCAAAGGTGGCCATTAAGGAGCCAACAAAGAATAGCTTGTCCCACATTGACCGATGAGACTCCGTGGCTTTAAAACGAAACTCAAAGGCGACGCCACGCAAAATCAAACCAAATAACATCAGCAGAATTGGCCCATACAAGGCGGATAAAATCACCGAATACGCCACAGGAAACGCGGCCAATAAGCCAGCGCCACCCAATACAAGCCAAGTTTCGTTGCCATCCCAAACGGGGGCAACCGAGTTCACCATAATATCTCGCTCATGTTTGTCTTTAATAAAAGGAAACAGCAAGCCAATCCCTAAATCAAAGCCATCTAAGAACACGTACATCATCAAACCAAAGCCAATAACAAAGGCCCAAATAGTCGGTAAATCAAAATGCATGATACTGTCTCCTAAATTTCTACGCCATCAGCGGCAGATAGCGGACGGGCTGGGCGTTTATTTAAATGCTCATCGTCTTCAAGTGAATAATCGTCAGCTGGACCTTTGCTAATTAGCGCTAACATGTAGCGCACGCCTACACCAAATACACAGACATACACCAACACAAAAATTAGCAATGATATACTCATAGCAGTAATGCTATTGGGCGAGCCTGCATCCACAGTGCGTTGCAAACCATAAACTACCCAAGGCTGACGACCTGTTTCTGTAACAACCCAGCCTGTAAGCATGGCAATTAGGCCGGATGGTCCCATCGCCACACAGAAGCGCAGAAACCATTTTCTCTCGTAGATTTTGCCCTTTTTACGCAGAATCAATGCGGTAACGGCCAGCACAATCATCAAGATACCAAGCGCCACCATGATGCGAAAACTAAAGAAGACCACAGGAACATAAGGACGATCTTCTGGTGGGACAGAAGTAAGCGGTGGAATATCCCCATCCAAAGAATGAGTCAAAATCAAACTAGCAACATTTGGAATCTCAATCGCAAAATCATTTCTTTCCTTTTCCATATTCGGCCAACCAAACAAGACCAGCGGAACGCCTTCACCTTTTTCAGCTTGATGCCAATGCCCTTCCATTGCAGCCACTTTAATTGGCTGATGCTCTAAAGTGTTTAAACCATGTTGATCACCAACCATAACTTGCAAAGGCGCCGAAATAAGCAGCATCCACATTGCCATGGACAACATTTTTTTCGCTACCTGTGTATGAGATCTTTTCAGCAAATGAAACGCGCCAGAAGCACCGACCAACAAAGCGGTTGCTAGGAAAGCAGCCAAGCCCATGTGAACTAAACGATAAGGAAAAGAAGGATTAAAAATGATCTCAAACCAATCGACTGGTACAACGCGGCCGTTAACAATGTCGTAACCTTGAGGGGTTTGCATCCAACTGTTAGACGCCAAAATCCAAGTCATCGAGATTAAGGTCCCAATAGCGACCAAAATAGTAGAGGTAAAATGTAGCTTTTCGCCGACTTTTTTCCAGCCAAACAACATAACACCCAAAAATCCAGCTTCAAGGAAGAAAGCCGTCATAACTTCATAACTCAGTAATGGGCCAGTAATGGACCCAGCAAAGTTAGAAAACTGGCTCCAGTTGGTGCCAAATTGATACGCCATCACAATGCCAGAAACAACGCCCATAGCGAAGTTAACAGCAAATATTTTCATCCAAAACCGGCATAAGGTCATGTAAATCGGCTTTCTTGTATACAGCCATAAACCTTCTAATACTGCCAAATAACTGGCAAGACCAATGGTAATAGCAGGAAAAATAATATGGAACGAAATTGTGAAAGCGAATTGTATTCGCGCCAAATCAATAGCATTTAAATCAATCATTGTGCTCTGTCTACCCTTTACACTGCCAGAAAGCTAAAAATAATTACGTTGTTAAGTGTAAGGCTTAAAAAAATACAGAACAGGCACAATAAATTAATTTATAATAGGCACAGATTTATTATTAAGGGCACAGCCATGAGTCAATTTAAATACCTAGAGCTGGAACACTTATTACGTAAAGACATTAAAGCCAATCATTTTTTGCCAAGTGGAAAGCTTCCTTCTATCCGAGAAATGTGTCAGAGCTTGGGCTTTTCCAAGGCCACCGTGCTACATGCCTTGCATCGACTCGAAGCAGAGGGATTGATCTTTTCTAAACCAAAATCAGGTTACTTTGTCAAAGCAGCGACACTAGGTGAGCGCCTATCACCAAAGCGCATTGACCCACCAGCAGCTCCCAGAAAGGTAACCGTTCCAGCCATCTTAAAAGACATCATGACACGCAGTGCCGCCTTCGATATTTTACCAACGATTGGCACGACTAATGATGCGAACCACCTCATCACGTTGAACCGACACTTAAGCAAAGCACTGCGCTCCAAGCCCTCTCAAAAAGCTCTGTACTACAACGACTCTAGCGGCGACATACGCTTAAAAGATGCCATTGTAAATCACTATCGCCACCGTAGTTTGAACCAAGACCTATCACAGGTTTGCATTACCGGTGGTTGCCAACACGCCTTATTCATTTCCCTCATGGCAACATGCTCACCTGGTGATACTGTGGCTGTAGAATCGCCTGCATTTTATGGCGTACTGCAAATAATGGAGCAACTCAAACTGAAAATTATCGAAGTTGCTGCTGACCCCGTAGAAGGTTTAAGCGTTGAAGATTTGGCCGAAAAAATAATAGAGTGGCCAATTAAAGCCTGTATTGTGTCCCCAAACTACGCCACCCCCACAGGGGCATTCATGCCTGAAAAGGCACGCCAAGCATTAATCAACTTAGCGGTCGAGAAAGATTTTTGTATCATAGAGGACGATATTTATGGGGATTTGGCTTTTCCGCCTTTTACCGCTGAACCATTGAAGAAATTCGATACTAATGGTCAAGTTATTCTGTGCAGCTCTTTTTCGAAAAGTTTATCACGAGATTTAAGGATTGGTTGGGTGTTTGGAGGTAAATGGCACGACAAGATTACTCAATTGAAACTGGTTACCCAGTTATCCTCTAGCGAATCCACTCAACAAGGGCTTGCGACATTTTTAGAAGAAGGCCATTACCGTCGCTACCTTTCTCAACAGGTCAATAAGCTAAAGCAACAACAAAGGGAGTTGATGATTTTATTAGATACCCATTGGAGTGACAAAATTCGCTATACCCACGCCCAGGGGGGGATTTCTATGTGGGTAGAATTAGAGGAATCCATCAACACACAACACAGTTATAACAAAGTATTAGAGCAAGGTGTGATCATGACCCCTGGTTCACTTTTCTCGGCATCGGGTCAATATAAAAACTTTTTACGTTTAAGCTATATCCATCCGTTAACCGAACAGAGGCAAGCCGCTATCAAAAAGCTATTTAGCGTACTGCTTGGATAAGTTTTTTTACAACGTTAAACCCGCTTACTTGGCAACCAATGTGGTCACAGAATATTTGTGACCATGTGCATCATGGTTTTTTATAAACCAAAACAAGCAAAGGTCAAAAAACACTTAAAAAATAAATGAAATGGTTATTTAATGAGAAATACAGAAACAAAATTAAGATGAAGCCTATTCTGGTTTTTAAGTAAATTGCAATAATATCAGCTGGTTAGGTTTGGTTCATAAAAATGAATCACGTAAAGGTCTGAGCTACATTGACAAGATGAAATCAAAATAGGTAGCTCGATAGGCGACAGTAACTATTATTAAAAAATGGTAAACAACTCGGCTTTATTTAGCCTGCTTACCTTTAATAAAAAGCGGAATATTATTGTGAAGAAAGGCGTGAATAGAGGGGTGAATAAATTGACCTAGCGAGGACAAACGAAAGTGTTTGCCTTTACCTTACGCTGCGGCAACTGTACTGCCTTGTTCATAATATAGAAAAGCTGAAAAACACGATACTTTAAGAAGGGTAAGCCCTTTTAACCTAAATTAAAGCTACTCAACCACCCGTAATACCTTCCAAAACGCCAATTAAAACAACACCAAACACTTCTTTATATGCTGCGTAAAAGCATAGTAATAGATTGAACCAAAATAGGAACGCAGCTATTGTTTATTTATCAATAAAAACAAATAAAAAACGAGTTAATCTACAGGCTCTTTATATGCTCAAATGGAGTTCGTAGCATAATCATGGAATTAACTAACCCGCTTCCACCTCAAGATCATAAATTTTAATCATTAAAAGCTGGTTTAACAGAATATAATGAATCATACACAGGCTCAGTGTTTAGAGAGAAGGTTTCATCATTCGTTAAAAATGATTCAGGTATAATTGTCGGTGGAGTCTTAGGTGAAATAAATTGGAATTGGATGCATATTCAAGGTCTTTGGATTGATGAAAATATCCGTAAAGGTGGCTGGGGAACTAAGTTACTCTCTTGTATGGAATAATATGCTTTATCCCAAAACACCACTAATATTCGTCTTGAAACAACTACTTTCCAAGCTCTAGATTTTTACATCAAAGCTGGTTACTCAGTTTTTGGCGAATTACCTGATATGCCTAAAGGTCACACTAGTTACTTTTTACAGAAGCAACTGGGCATATAACAGGGCGTTATATTTTTATCGACGAGTGATGCGCATCACGCTATACTCATTTCATGATTAAATCTTTCAAACATAAAGGCCTCAAAAAATACTTCCAAACAGGAAGTGTTGCTGGAATTCAGGCCAAGCATGAACGTAAATTACGTATGCAACTCACAGCAATAGATACTGCGCAAGCAATTGATGATATCAATTTACCCGGTTTCAAATTGCATCCTCTAAAAGGGGATCGTGACAGGGTTTGGTCTATTACTGTAAATGGTAATTGGCGCATTACTTTCGAATTTATCGATGGTAATGCTTATATTCTCAATTATGAGGACTATCACTAATGACTATGTATAACCCACCACACCCAGGCGAATTTATTTATGACGTTTACCTTGAGCCAGCTGGCTTTAGTTGTCGTTACTTAGCTAAACAATTAGATGTCGCATCTTCAACTTTAAATCGAGTTCTTAAAGGTCAAAGTGCTATATCTCCTGAAATGGCACTTCGTTTGTCTAAAGCAATAGGTAGAACACCTGAGAGTTGGTTGTCTATGCAAGATAATTATGATCTTTGGCACGCTAAACAACAAGTCAATTTAACAAATGTCCACTCAGTAAACTTTGCTGAAGCATAAAAATATAATAAGAGACTATGGCGTCAATAGTTAATTTATAACTTTTGGCGCTTCCCATAAAACACCATCTCTTGGCACAGGGCAAGATCACGGACTTTACTTTGACCTAAAAACACTAGAATAAACTAGACATCCACCTTAATTTTTGCAGTTTGGCCAATGTCTTGTTTGTTCAATTTGGATGGCTGTCTAGTTTAATTTTGCATCGAGGATATTTATGGAAATTGAATATATTTGGGGTGTTTTAGCGGTTATTGCAGTTTTATTTATATTAATATTTGGTAACTCAATACCTAAGCATGGCAGCATAACTGAAGGTGATATTATTGTTGCTTTAAAATCAGGTCACAAAGTTAGAGCAATAAAATATTATAGATCTGTTCATGGTGTAAGTTTGAAAGAAGCTAAAGATGCCATTGAAAAATTAACTTCAAAAACATAACAACATTCCCAGAAGTCAGGGCCAAGTAAAATTTAGCCATTAATTGCAAATTTTAAAGCGATGAGCCTCTTCGTTTTCTAACATATAAATACACCCCTTATCCATTTGAATATCAGCGATCTAATAATAAATTGTGCTATCCCCACTTATTTTCACTTCGGCGATATCATCAAACGCGCCGCCCCAAAAACCAATTAACTAAGAGCCAAATAACAATAGTTTAGTAAACGCTAGTTCATATTACGTCACGTAATATCCATGCAGAACTTTAAGTTAAACATACGTTCGTGCAGCGTTCCCATTTTTATTAGACTCAATTTATTGGACATTCTTTTTATGAAATTAAAGTTATTTATCGCAATTATTTTTAGCACTTCAATGTCGTCTTACGCGACAGAAGCAGTAGATAAAACGGAGTTTTCATTCGAAGACTTAAGAGCGTTGGCAAAAGCTTCAGCCGAAAAGCCCTATACGCCAACTAAGGTGCCAGCGCCGGAGTTAATCGATAAAATTACGTATGATGAACACTGGAAAATACGCTTTAAAGAAGATGAAACCTTATACCCAAGTGGAAAAAACGCACCTGTACAATTATTTTACCCTGGGCGGTATTTTCCTGAGCCAGTAAGTATTTACATCAGAGACGATAAAAATCAGGTTCAAAATGTACCTTTTAGTAATGACGTTTTTGATATGCCTGATAACAGCCCAGCTCACGACCTCCCTGAAGGGTTTGGATTTGCAGGCTTTAGAATAATGCGCCCAGATATGAAACCAGATTGGATATCTTTTTTAGGCGCGTCTTATTTTCGTACCGACGGGCCAGAGGGGCAATATGGATTGTCGGCTCGAGGTATTGCAATTAATACGGGTATGAATCAGCCAGAAGAATTTCCGCGTTTTTCTGCATTTTGGATTGGCCCCGCAGAAAAAAAAGGTGAAAGTGTGTCTGTTTGGGCATTGCTTGAAGGACCCTCTATCACTGGTGCTTATCGGTTTGGTTTAAGCAAAGATAACAAAGAAGCCAAAGGGCATATTACCTCTGTAACGGCTAATTTGTATATGCGCGCCGATGTTGAACGCTTAGGCGTAGCACCGCTAACCAGCATGTATTGGTACTCACAAAAAGATAAAACAACTGCTAAAGACTGGCGCCCAGAAATTCACGACAGCGATGGCCTGGCTATTCACACAGGATCGGGTCAATACATTTGGCGCCCATTAAATAATCCTCAGTCGGTGTCGACCAATAGCTTTATTGATGAGAACCCAAAAGGATTTGGTTTAATTCAAAGAGATCGTGACTTTAATAACTACCAAGACGACGGCGTATTTTACAATAAGCGTTCATCAGCGTGGATCAAGCCCACTGACGATTGGGGAAGGGGAGCTGTTCAGCTAATCGAGATTCCAACAAAAGACGAGACGTTCGACAATATTGTTGCTTATTGGGTGCCTGAAAAAGAGGCGCACAAAGGTGATGAGTTTACCTTTTCTTATGATATTGAGTGGCGTCCACTCGATCCAAAATCAAAAATGCTTGCAAGCGTTGTGAATACTCGCCAAGGCTTGGGGGGAATTCCTGGCCAGCCTATTCCTGAAGGTGTTAACAAAATGGTGATTGATTTTGAGGGCCCAGTATTTAATGGCTTAGATAACGAAAGTGGTATAAAGCCGATTGTTGAAGCCAGTAATGGTGAAATACTAGAGCCTATTGGAGTTTATCCGGTTGTAGGTACAAACCAATGGCGATTAGCGTTTGACTATAAACAGACTAATAACGATCCAGTAAGCATTCGCGCGTATTTAGTTGATAAAAATGATGACGCGATAACCGAAATATGGGTAAGTGATGCAAAGGTAACGATTGAATAAGCCTTAAAGTAAAACGGGTGGCTATATTTTGATTTGCTTCGTAATTATAGCCACCATAATATTTACTTAATCGAGCGTTACGAGTAAATATTAGTTAAAGTAACTGTTTAGCATATTGTTCTTAAATGAACTCAGGCGCTTTTTATCCTTATTCTTCTTATTGACCTAAAGCATTAAATAATTGTTTAGTTACTTTTTTAATGCTTGGCTTTATGTATGCTTTAATTAAATTTATAATTAAAGCATACAAATTACGTGCATAAAAAGTAATGGATACAAATTTTAGTGGAACTTAATATGACATTTTTAAAAAATGTAAAGCAACAAGCGGCGACTAAAACGCCTTCTGAATTAGAGCGTTTATGGCAGCGAATTGAAAAACATACTAAGCGTAACGCAAACTTTGATATTAAAAAGCAGACCCTGTTTTCTCAATTTCAAGAACAAGTAGAGCACCATGAGCAACGTCAAGCTCAAATGATTGCAGAACAAATCATTCATTTTAGTAAGTTTATCCAACGTAAAAGTTTAACTATTGAACAGCGTAATGAACTTGTGGATTGGATAAATGAAGATTTAGATTATTTGTCAGAACATCCATTCATTGGCGAGTTGAATGTTGAGGAAGTGTCTCAAGTTTTTCAATCTTACCTAAATAAATATAACCAAGATACGGTTAGTACAATCCCTTCTTCAGAGTTAAATATATTACGTAATATGTTACAGCAAGATTTCCCCGGTTTAGAATTAACAGATGACGAACTGAGAGAAATAACAGCTGAGCCTTCATTGCTTTATAAGCACCTTGACGAGCAAGGTTTTGGTGAGGAGAAAGATGATGAAGCGTTTAGTGCAGATAATATGCACTATGAACAAGATGAAGATTGGGATGACTTTTTTGACCAACACGAACGATTTGATCGCGATGAAATTAAACAACAAAAAAACAACTCAAAATTAGAAAAGTTATTTAAAGGCTCGCAGCTAAACAAAATGTATAAACGTTTAGCATCTAAGTTGCATCCAGATAAAGAATCTGATCTTGCAAAAAAAGCAGAAAAACACGAACTAATGCAACAGTTAGTACAAGCTCGAAAAGAGAAAGACGGTTTTACTTTATTACAGCTTTACATAAGCCATTTTGACGACGATGTCGATTTTGATGAAGAAACCAAAGCAAACTTAATACCGTTACTGCAAAATAAAATAATCGAGCTAAATGAACAGCATCGCCAACAAAAAGAAAGTAATGACCAATATACAATTGTGTGGCGTAAGTTTAATGGTCGTAGTAAAGCGCAAATTAAAGATAATTTTGTAAACCATTTAGCGGCGCTAAATAATGAATGTGATGAAATTGCTAAACGTTTAGAGTATTGCACTACGGTTAAATCACTTAAAGATGAGCTTAACAACCGAATTATGAATAAACGTCATATGCCCATGTCTTTAGAGGCGGCACTCGAAAACATGTTCAATTTTTGATAAATTAACAGTGACGCCAGCCTAAGTTTTTTCATTAAGTTAGAATGGCTGTCCTGTTTAGCTGTTTCTTTACGCTGCGGCAACTGTATTGCCTTGTTCATAATGTAGAAAAGCTGCAAAGCGCGATGTATTAAGAAAGATAAGCCCTTAGTTCCTCAATAAAGTCACTCAAACACCAGTGTTCCCTTCTAAAATACTAATTAAAACAACACCGAACACTTTTTTGTATTTTACGTAAAAATACAGTAAACGATTGAACCAAAATATGAACTCGGCTATGGTTTGTTTACCAATAAAAATAAATAAAAAACGATTTAACCGGCTGCTTGTTAGGTGTTTCGAGGGGTTGTATGTTTTTTTTGAGTAAGTTATTTCGTTGGGAGCGAGGTAGGCAAAAGTCAGGCTACGATAAAATGTTGATTTGTGGTGCTACGTGGCCAATTAAATTTGATACATATTTGCTTAAATTCCCACAAGGGAGTGAAATAGCACCACACACAGACAAAGTTGAATCTGGTAAACACTATCGATTGAATATAGTGCTTAAAAAAGCAGATTTGGGTGGTGAGTTTATTTGCAGTAATCCGATATTTGAAACAAAGCGGGTTAAGCTATTCCGCCCTGATGTAAGTGAGCATCAGGTATCAAAAGTTATAAAAGGTAATAGATATTTACTCAGCATTGGGTGGATAAGAAGGAGCTCTAAATACTAGATTTAAAACCTAATTGTGAATGTTGTAATAAGAATTTACCTGCACAGTCCACTGAGGCTTTTATTTGCTCATTTTAATGCACTTTTTGTTTGGGTGTAATACCAACCTGCATAAATATTTGGGCAATTTAACGAATTAAATTGCCCTATAATACCGCTAAAAATTTTCATTTAGAACAATTGGATACAAAAATACTTACCTAGTTCTAGCGTGATTTTCTCATCGTTAAATAGACCCCGTATAAGCAGATTGGTATTATTAAACATGTTTTAGACTCCCAATGTCAGAATAAGCATGCGAATACCGGTTATCATTAAGACAATGGCAAAAGCGCGTTTTAGTTGTTTTTGATCCAACTTGCTGCCAATTTTTACGCCAATAGGGGCAAACAAAATGGTCAGCGGAATAATAAGAAAAAAGGCAGGAAGGTTAACTAAACCCCACGTACCTAAGGGAGCATCGGTTGGCGTTGTGCCAATACTTAATAAGGTAATTACGCCTGGTAGCGCAATTAATAAGCCAAAAACAGCCGCAGTACCTACCGCAACATGTGCGCGTACGTTAAATGCGTTTAACATAGGAACGCCAATAGTACCGCCACCAATACCAATCATGACCGACAAACCGCCTACAATACTTGCCATCATACCTTGACCAAATTTACCTGGTAGTTGTTTTACAAGCGCAGGTGCGCCAGCTCTAAATAACATGTTTAAGCTGACTAAAATAGCAATACAGGCAAACATGAGTACTAATGCGTTACCGCGAACAGTGTGCGCAATAATGCTACCGACAACCGCCATCACTAATATAAACGGTGCCCAATACTTTATTAGCGCAAGGTCAATATTGCCTTTGCTATGATGCGAGCGAATAGATGAAAGTGAAGTAGGTACTATGGTGGCAAGCGATGTGGCGGTCGCTATCATCATTGCCGACTCTGGGCTTACGCCAAAACCTTGCAGTAAAAAGTACAGCACAGGCACGATAACAATACCGCCGCCTACACCAAAAAGGCCTGCTAAAATTCCGGCAAAAATACCGGTTGCTATTAAGGCCACTACTATTGGCCATTGGTTAATTATTTCTGACATTGTGTTCCTGCTGTAGTTACTGTTGCGCGCCCATTTGAATGAGGATCTGTTGCAGCTTCAAGGTGTATCTAAAATAGCCCCAGCGTACCTCATTATTTCGTTATTATTATCAACGCTTATCCAATCATGGTCACGTTGATTTAATTCATGTTCTATATGAAAAACTAAACCTTTTTTAATTTTTTAATTTGTACTCGCATTCCCCGCGTTGATCCTAGTAACCAGCGAGGGTAGCTAATTGCTTGGTTTATTGGCTTATTTCGCTATGCGTAGCTCGCAAAAGTAGCGACTTGGGTTTGTGGTTGGCCTTCATCGCCCATTGTTTCGTAGGAAGGCGACGACCATCGCTAAATTTGCCATTGCAGGATTAAGTGTATGTGCAGGATTTTTATTAAATAACTGAAATTGGATAAAATTTATTAACTTACATTGTTTAATTAAATAATTATTGTTAGTTTAGCTTCAAATTATAAAGTAGTACTTTAGGTTTGATATGGGATTTTTAACTAAAAATAAATACACGCTTTATGGCATTGCCGCTATTTTACTGTGGAGCTGTTTAGTTGCGTTACTTAGGGATGTATCTGAGTTGTTTAGCCCCATTGGTGGTGCAGCAGCTATGTACACAGTAAGTGCTGTGTTTTTAATACTTGTTATGGGGTTACCTAAGTTAAAAGGGTTTTCTAAACGCTACTTAGTGATAGGTACTTTATTATTTGTATTTTACGAGGTGTGCTTAGCGCTCTCTATTGGTATGGCTAATAATAGGCATCAGGCCATGGAAATGGCGGTAATAAACTATTTATGGCCCACTCTCACTATTTTATTGACCATTATAGTAGGGCGTAAAAAAGTAAGTTACTGGGTTTACCCGAGTATGTTTGTTGCCTTTTTAGGTGTTGCTTGGTGTATAGCTGGCGATGCCGGTATTTCAGTAAATACGCTTACTAATAACTTTGCCGATAACCCAGCGACGTATTTAATGGCATTAGCTGCAGCGTTTATATGGGCTATTTATTGCGTAGTAACGCAAAAGCTGAGTAATGGTAAAAATGCCATTACGTTATTTTTTACTGTTACGGCAATTAGTTTGTGGGCGCAATATGGTTTTAGTAATGAAGCGCCATTAACGTTTTCACTCAGCTCAAGCATGACGTTATTATTAGCTGGTGTAGTCGTGGGGAGCGGTTATGCACTGTGGAATCAAGCTATTATTGGCGGTAACTTAATGCTGTTGGGCACGCTTTCGTACTTTACACCGGTGTTTTCTAGTATTATTTCGGCGTTGTATTTATCTATTACGCTGAGTGCTTCGTTTTGGCAAGGGGTTGTACTGGTAACAGTGGGCTCGCTAATTTGCTACTTTGTAACGCGAGAAAAGCCTAAACGCACAGTAAACTAATCTACTTTAGTTAACTCTTTTAAGGTGCTGATATTTAATGGTTTAATGGTTTTATATTTTAAATCTAAATTTATACCTTTAATGAGGCGTGCAATACGCCTCATTAAGTTTTTCTTTATAATTTTGCAGGTATAACTGCATAGCTTACTGATTTATTTCTAACTTTTTTTGCACAATAATAAAATATTAATGCAAATACTGCAGCGCTAATATCAACAAAACCGCTTTGATAATATTTTAAAAAATCATCAGCTAATAAAGCCTGTATAAGTGTTGAAACTCCCATACCAGCAGATAAAAGTGTAATACCCATTAAGCCCCAATAGCTAGCGTGGTGAGTTCCTTTAAAAAAGGTATAAGCAACAAAGGCAAAAAATACCAAATAGTAACTATAGAGATAGCTGTAATTTGCGTTACCCATATATTGGTTAGTCCATTTAGCTTGTAATAAAGTGGCAACCATTGCAATCATTGACCCTAAGCAAACACCAATTGTTAAATTTGCCATAAATCGTGTACTTCGTTTGTTGGCATCTTGTTTAAAGCGCTTGTCTAGCCATAATAAGTTACCAGAGTAAAATAAGAATGCGCCAAGTAGCCCCATAACAAAATACCCCCAACGTCCCCATTCACCTCCATAAGTACCAAAGTGAAGTGAAAAGAAACTTCCTACTATATTACCCCAAACACCATCATCTCCTTGCGGATAGCTTGAGTTAAGTACTTCTAATGTATAGGGGTGTAAGAATAAGTAGTCGGTATCAGGTCCGCGAACGACAGCGCTGCTATTACTCATTTTTAATGTTGCAGTCGGACTGTTTGTATTTAAACGACTAAATGTAATGTGAATTGGCTCATAACCTGGGGCGTAGTTTTTTGCCGCTAGGAGCTGCTTATTTATGCTTGGTAAGTTTGCAATATGATAATTATGTGCTGCTGGGGCAGGACGTTGAAAAAAGGATTTATCGTCATAAAATGCTGATAGACCATCATAAACCAGATCATGAAATGCAAATACCACCACAGTAAACGCTATAATTAAATGAAAAGGCAAGCTGGCGATCCCAACTAAATTATGACTATCGAGCCAAAAGCGACTGGCGCCTTTTTCTTTTCGAATCGCAAAAAAGGTTTTTACAAGCGTAGGTAGTAAAATAATTACGCCAGACACCAATGCTAAAAAGTACAGCGCAGATGCTATACCGAGTATATATACGCCTGATTGGTCGTGCCCAATTTCGCCTGCAAACCCTGCGGTTCGATGTAAGTAATCTATTAAATCTGCAAGTTTATTCTCACTTTGTTGCTGTATTACAAGATCATTTTGCTGGTTTAGATAGAGCACCTGTAATTGATTATCAAGTTTCATCCCGCGCTCTTTACCTTGGCTATACCAAGATAGTGGCGCTTGATTTGTTAATAAGTCGAGAGAAAAACCATTACCCATTTGCTCAGGGTACTTAGCTATTGCTTGATCAACCAATGTTTGGTGATTGTTAGTGTGTGGTTTAGTCACTGGTGCACTGGCGGGGTTTGCCCACTGTGCTAATTCGTGTTTAAACATGGTTAAACTACCAGCATAAAAACCTATAAAAAGTACTAAACCTGCAATTATTCCAGTCCATGTATGCACGCCTTGGTAGGTACGCAAAATATCGGCTCTTACTCTCATAGCCAATTCCTTAAAATTATAAATAAACTATATAGCGTTATATTTAAGCCCCCAAGTGTCAGCCAAGCATTTTTTGCTGAACTAAACAGGTAGGTGAAGCTAAAAATAGTTAACCATAAAATGGGTATCATCCACATATTAAATTGCACTTTATCGGGCGCATCTATGCCTCCCGCTCCGTACCATGCAAAAAAAGCAACGAGAATAAACGCTAGCGCTAGCCCTAAAAAACAACCAGCCAAACTTTTGCCAAGCCAAGTTGGTTTTATTTTTTGCCTTTGTGCAGATGACATTATTTTACTTCCTTGTGTTTAATCAGGCTTACGATCGGAATTATTATTAAAGCGAGCATTATCATTAAAATGATAAAAAATACGGCTGCCGCATTAGAAAAAGCATATAAGGCTAATGGTATTGCAATAACAAAAAGGATAAATGCGAGCTTGCGCCAGCTTTTGTTAATGGGTTTGCTTAGAAGTCGTTGGTGGCGGTTACTAAGATAAAACAGGGATGTAGCAGTAAATAAAATAAGAGAAAGGGTAAGTTGCAACATAAATTAAAACACTTATTAATGATGTTGCTATTCTAAATGATAACTAAACTCAATTGCAATAAGTGTGTGTTTGTGCTATTTTTTCGAAAAATAAAACAACTATCCATAAAAGGAAATAACTGTGGTAGCTTCATTTAAGCCTAATAAACTTTCACTACTGATTACAAGCTCTTTGTTATTGGCTCAAAGTAATGCATTTGCTGATGAAACAAGTCGAGAATCAATAGATACAATTATTGTAACAGGCGAAAAAATCGAAAGGTCACTCAAAGATACGATTACATCGGTTGCAGTGGTAGATAAGTCACTATTAGAAAATGGACAACTAGGTTCGGTTTCAGAAGCTTTGGCAGAAATGGCAAATGTAGTGGTACTTACTGGAGCCGTGCCAGATATGCGCGGTGTGTCGGGTAATGGTGGTGCAACAGGTTTTAACTCATTTAGTGGAGGCTCTAAAGCAAGAATATCAACGCTTGTTGATGGTGTAAGTCAGCCATTTGTAGCTGATTTAACCGGTGATACAGGTTTGTGGGATATAGATCAAATAGCGGTATACCGTGGACCGCAGTCAACTAGCAATGGTCGTAATAGCATTGGTGGTGCAGTTTATATGACAACCAAAGCACCAACACAAGATTTTGAAGGTGCTGTACGCGTTGGGTATAGAAATCAAGATAGTTACCTTGATACAGCCGCTGTTGTTTCGGGGGCTTTAATTGAGGATGTACTAGCATTTCGTTTATCTACTCAATATGTAAATGGTGAAACCTTTAGCAACCCAACGATACATGAAACCAATCCAACAGATAAAAACTTAAATAAGCTTAATACCAGTAGTACGCGTGCAAAATTACTGTATACCCCAACAACAGATTTAGCTGTACAGCTAACTTACTCTACCTACAGTGAAGAGGGTAATACAGGTCGTAAGTACTTTGAAGGTGATGAACCGTTTGATTATGTGCCTTTATTTCAGCGCGATATGGATACCCAGTCAGACACGACTCAGGTAAATATTGATTATAAAATAAATGATAACTTTTCGTTCGATATACTACTCGCATATATGGATTATGAATGGGGCTTTGAAGCATATGAGGCACTTGCCAGTGCGGAGTCTGATATTTCTATGGATGAAAAAAATATCACAATTGATAGTAAATTAAACTTTGGCTTAAATAGTGATTTTTATTCGGGCTTTGTAGGTATTGCTTATTTTGACCGTGAACAAGACTTTAAAAGCGTTGGTGCAACCAATTATTTTGGTGACGATAGTAGTGACTCTAAAGCAATTTATGGCGAAACAAGCTTTGAGTTAACAAATGAGCTTACGTTAACAGCGGGGCTGCGAGTTGAGCGTGAAGAACAACTTCGTAATTTTGATATGGCTTTTGGTGGCAGCAGATTAGTTGAGCAATTAGATAATTCTAATACGATAAAACTACCTACGGTAGCTGTTCAATATAAAGTAACTAATAACACTACCTTATCGGCAAGTGCTCGTCGTGGTTATAACGCTGGTGGTGGTGCCTTAGATTTTGCTGCACAAGAATACTATTACTACGAGCAAGAATCAGTAAATACCTATGAAGTAGGCTCGCGTAGCGTACTAAATAATGGTGATTTAAATATTAGTGCTAATATTTTTTACAATAACTTTAATGGTTATCAAGCTTTAAGCTCAAGTCGAAAAATCACTAATATTGACGATGCGCATAGCTATGGCTTAGAACTTGAAGCATATAGCATGCTAGGTGAGCAATGGCAGTTACATGCAGGGCTAGGTTTATTAAAAACTAAAATAGATGAATCAGCGACTTATTCAGATGCAGTGGGTAACGAATTAAACTCAGCACCAGAGCTAACTGCAAGTTTAGGTTTATCGCATTGGTTTACAGATAGCTTAAAGTTAAATGTGAGCGCTAATTATGTAGACGATTACTATGGCGATTTAACTAATACAGAAGAGCGTGTTGCCGGAGGTTATACAATTACGCGTGCAACAATAAGCTATAATAGCGATCATTGGTTGGTGAGTGCTTTTATTAATAATGCATTAGATGAAGAAGCATTTACGTCAGTTGAGCCTGCAAGTGGTCGTTACCCAACGGGTTATGTTGCGGTAGTGAATCCTCAAACGTTAGGTGCTTCAGTAACGTATCGTTTTTAACGTGCTTCTAAAATAATGAATTGGAAATTGTAACGCTACTTTTTAAAGGTAAAATAATTTAAAGCCCTAAAGCCCTAAAGCCCTAAAGCCCTAAAGCATTAGGGCTTTTGTTGTGATTCAATAAAACCGGACACTAATCTAGGTGGTATTATTACCACTCAAACAGAGGTGTTCTATGACAAAACAACGTCGCTCTTTTTCTCAAGAGTTTAAATTTGATTCAGCAAAATTAGTCCTTGATGATGGGTACTCATTTCCTGAAGCTGCTCGTTCACTAGAAGTCGGTGAAACAGCCCTTCGCCGTTGGGTTAAGCAACTACAAGAAGAGCGTGGTGGCACAACACCAAACTCCAAAGCACTTACCCCTGAGCAACAGAAAATTAAGGAACTTGAAGCTAAAGTTAATCGACTTGAAAGAGAAAAAACAATTCTAAAAAAGGCTACAGCTCTCTTAATGTCAGACGAGATGAACAATATTCGTTGATAGACCAATTAAGTGAGCATGAGTCTGTGGAAATGCTCTGTAGCGTCTTTGATGTTCCACGTTCGAGCTTTTATGATTTTAAAAAGCGTGTAACATCGATAAAGCTTGAAGAGGTGCAACTTAGATCAACGATTAATGAGTTATTTTTACTCAGTCGTGAGTCAGCAGGTAGCCGCACGTTAGTAGCGATGCTCAATGACGTTGACTTACCGATAGGTGTGTTTAAGGTGCGCCGTATTATGCGCGACATGGAGTTGGTATGTAAACAACCTGGACCTCATTCATATAAGTTGGCGACTGTGGAGCGGCCAGACATTCCAAACATACTTAATCGTGTGTTTAACGTTGATAGCCCAAACCAAGTTTGGTGTGGGGATATTACCTATATTTGGACGGGTAATAAATGGTCTTATCTGGCAGTTATTATCGACTTGTTTGCTCGTCGCGTAGTTGGCTGGGCATTATCAGATAAGCCTGATACAGAATTGGTTATTAAAGCATTAGATAGAGCCTACGAGCAACGAGGCAAACCATCTGAATTGATGTTTCACTCAGATCAAGGAAGCCAATACGGCGCAAAGAGGTTTCAGCAGAGGCTATGGCGTTACCGGATAAAACAAAGTATGAGCCGCCGAGGTAATTGTTGGGATAATGCGCCGATGGAGCGCCTATTTAGAAGTTTAAAAACAGAATGGGTTCCCTCATTGGGTTATAGTAATTATCAAGAAGCTGAAAAAGATATTAGCAATTATTTGATGAATTATTATAACTGGCGCAGGCCACATAGCCATAATCAAATGGTTGCCCCTGCTGTAGCTGAAGAAAAACTTAATTCACTGTCCGGAATTAGTTGACCACAACATTTTAAATAAAGGGGAACTTTAACCGAGCTTAAATTAAATAATGTCGCGCACTTGTTGTTTAAATGACTTGCCAATTTTAACTGACACGCCTGATGCTAGTTGAACGCTTTCAGTACTTAACGCGACCACTTTGTGTTTGTTAATCACGTAAGATTTGTGGACTTGAATAAATGAAGTATCAAGTTCCTGCAATATGTATTTGAGAGTACTGCTTGCAAGTAATGATTTTTCACCTTGCCATATTCTTACGTAATTTCCATACGCTTCAAACATGTCTATATCGCTTAATTGAATTTTATGTTTTTCACGATCGATTTTAAGCGTAATAGTCAGAGGTGCCTTGGGATTTAGCGTTATGTGTTTTCTTTTTTTCCGTACTTTATTGAGTGCTTGTTCAAGGCGTTGCGCAGATACTGGTTTTAGTAGGTAGTCAGTTACGTCAAGTTCAAAACCGGCTAAAGCATATTCTTGATACGCACTAATAATAATCACTTGTGGTCGATTCGCGAGCACTTTTAGTAATGCAATCCCTGATAGTTCGGGCATGCTTATGTCTAAAAATAACAAATCAATAGATGATGTGGCTAAAGCACATAATGCATCTTTAGCGTTAAGGTATTGTCCGCTTATATTAATATCTTTATGGGCACTTAAATGATGCAGTATAACGTCATGCGCGAGCGGCTCGTCATCAACAATTATTGTGTTTAGCATGCAGCCAGCTCCAATTTAAGTGTGGTTTGCCAAAGGTTTTTATTTTCATTAATAATTAATGTGTGCTTATTTGGATATAAAAGAGTCAACCTACGGCGTAAATTGTTAAGTCCCATCCCATGCTCTGAATTGTTATTAGGTAGAATAGGGTTGGAGGAAAATAGCGTTAGTATGTTATCGACCATGGTGATTTTAAACACAACCGTTACTTTTTGTGACGTCGGCTCTACACCATGCTTTATCGCGTTTTCTAAAATCATTATTAACAGTAGTGGCGAAATTAAATAGTGTTGTTGATATTCAGGCCATTGCACATCAAAGTTACAGCGCTCAGCGCTTCGTAAACGCTGTAATGCAATAAAACCTTTTAAGTAATTGATTTCTTTTTCTAAACTCACCTGTGCTTTTTGACCTTCGTAAACACTGTAACGCAGTAAATTAGCTAATTGCATAACAAGATCTGGTGCATTATCTGCTTTTTTTAATGTCAGCGCGTAAAGATTGTTTAATGTATTAAATAAAAAATGAGGGTTAATTTGCTGCTGAAGTAGCTTTAGCTCTGTTTTTGTTTGTTGCTGAGCAATGTTGCTAATTTGAACGTGTTGTTGCTGACGTTCAAACGCTAAAATAATCGGTGTGCTTATGGCTAAAAATAAAAATACAAACTGATAATTTTCAGGGCTGAAAATATTATTATTACCGCCAGGTGTTAAGTTAGCAATGCCTGCAGGTAAATCGTTAATAGGTAACAGTAGCAAGCCCGATGTTAATATAGGTGTAAGTGCAACGAGGCTTATTAAACTTGCAAACAAAAACATCAGTACACCATGATAGGTTAATACGTAGCGTATTAATAAATATCTATTTAATAAATACACTCCATATACTAATCCGGCACAAACAGTAATTTGCCAAAGGTAACCCAAAAAAGTATCAAGCTGTGTGAATACTTTATAAACGTCAATAACAGGCTCAATAGGCTGGTTTAACATAGGATCAGTATGCGTATTGAGTATGCTTGATGTAACTATTGCCCAACCTAAAAGTACTATAAACACGACTGTATCAAGTGAAAACAAGGATTTAAGCCATTTATTACTCAACACATTGTTATTTTTATTAGTGCGTTTAGCAATAAGCCATATACCACTTGCAGATGCGCACAGTGTCCAACATTGTGCATCAAGGTATTGCCATTGCGAAAAGTTAAGAAGCTGGTTATTAAATACTAGCAAGAGAGATGGATAGGCTAAAAAGCCTGACAGCCAAACTATGATTGCGGGTGTAAGTAATAAACGATATGCAAACGCATGGGCTATAAAAAAGGGAATACACTGTAAAAAAAGTTGAATATTAATAGCCAGGTATTGGCTCGTTGAATCCATATGTGATGACAAAAAGCGTATATGAGAGTCGAGCATAATAGCAGCAATTAGCGGTAAAAAAATTATTAGCTGGGTAATGCTAAAGCGTTGCCATATTGGTGTATTGGCTTGCTGCATATGTGACTCCATTTTTATTATAGTTTCTGAGCGGGTACGCTCAGATAAAATTGTCTTTTTATTTTAAACATTACCTTTGCACAATTCACTACGCTGAGCGCGCTAGTTTATCTATAAAACTGTTTCAATCATAATTTATTTTTAAAATAATTATTTTATTTCATAGGGTTAGAAACCGTTTTAAGCATACTAGGCCGTTTATTTAAATGATGAAAGGTCATATTTAAATGACCAACGTTACTTTTTTATGTTCATCATTTATTTCAAGACGTTAACCATTATCTTCTCGCTTGTATTGACTTGTTTTCTTAAGCTGGTGCTATACCAATTAAGGAAGAAACTAATGCTTACACTGAAAAATATCAACAAAAAATACGCAGATGGTACGCAGGCTTTGAATGATGTGACAATCACTCTACCCGCCGGTATGGTTGGTCTACTTGGCCCAAATGGGGCGGGTAAGTCAACACTTATGCGCACACTCGCGTGTTTACAAAATGCCGACTCCGGACATATTAATTTTAATGGCCTTGATGTGATTAGCCAACCAGATGCGCTTCGCTCGCAGCTAGGATATTTACCACAATATTTTGGTGTGTATCCCAATATGAGTTGTCGAGCGTTACTTGAGCATATTGCCGTATTAAAAGGTATAGATGGTAATGCACGCAAAAACCAAATTAATAGCTTACTTGAACTAACCAATTTGACTCAGTTTGCTAATAAAAAAGTTGTTAATTTTTCGGGAGGAATGAAGCAGCGTTTTGGCGTGGCTCAGGCTTTGTTAGGTAACCCAAAACTAATTATTATGGATGAACCCACTGCTGGGCTTGATCCTGTAGAGCGAGAAAGTTTAAATAATTTACTCGTTAGTATTAGTCAAAATAGGTTGGTATTGTTATCGACCCATATTGTAGAAGATGTTGAAAATTTATGTCACTACGTGGCCATTATAGATCAAGGAGCACTCATACAAAGCGGTGACGTAAAAGAGTTACTAGTTCCTTTAGAAGGTAAGATTTGGCAGCTCGAAAGTTTACCCACGGGCATACCGAATCAGTATGTATTAAGTAAGAGCCATCGCTATGGTAGATCGTCATTTCGTGTGTATGCAGACACGGCTCCTGCACAAAATGCAATAAACTCGCCCGCTACGCTTCAAGACAAGTACTTTTTTGCACTTAATGAAGGGAGTCAAACATGTTAATTTTTAATGAGTGGCGATATGCAGTGCGCCAACCACTTGTTTGTCTGTGCATTATTATCCCTTTGGTATTTGCGGTTATGTTGTCCTCTGGGCTTGCAGCAGTTGAAGTTGATTCGTTAAAACAATTTAAGTTAAATATTACAATGCTACAAATGATGCAGTTACCTGTGCTTGTAGGAGTATTAGCGCCCGTTATATTTTTACGAGATCAGCACGCGTCAATGCAGGAGCTTATTTATGCTACGCAAACTAGTTTATTTAAGCGCAGTTTAGCAAGGGTATGCTTACTGATTTGCTTGGTTTTTATTATCAGCTTAATCAGTAATTTAGTAATGATATACATGCATGTAAGGCAATTGGGCTATATACCAAATATGGTTTCTTTTACTGTATTTAATAGCTTTTTAGTGTTGTTACCAAATAGCTGCTTTTTAGTTGTGGTTGCCTTTTTTGTTTGCCATAAATCAGCTAATTCATTACCCAATTATGTTGTTTTTACAGTGTTGTGGATAGGCTACATAATGCTTGCAAGTATTACCGGAAATCCCATGCTTGCTGGAAGTAGTATTATAAGCAATCGCTTTTATACATTATTTGTTTGGCTTGACCCTTTTGCATACACCGCCGTAATAAACAGTTTAACCAATTCATTAGGGGCTTCATTTGCTATTAATCGCGTTGTTGTGAGTATGCTTGCTGTTGGTATTTTTTATATTACTTTTAGTAAAAATAAAAAACACACATTATTAAAGAGTAAAAAAAGTAAAAATACTAACGAATACATTCGTTACAACACGTTAAAACCCGCTGAATATAAAACAGCGAGAGTCACGCAAAAGCCATTTTTGATGATGGCCAGTTTATACAAAACTACGCTGGTTAATTTGGTTTCACACCCAGTTACTTTACTGATTATTTTTGTTTGGCCGGTGATGGTTTTTAATAGTGTTGCCTCGTCGTCTGGTTATGTTGAACCAATGAGTGTTATGAGCACCACAAGCCTTGATGCGATTAGTTACTATGCATTTGATATGCAATTGTTGTTTGGCACTTTATTAATGGCTTTGTGGAGCTGGCAAGTAAGCTGCTTTGCTAAATACTATAATATAGCTGAGCTGATCGCTGCCACACCGCTCAAAACATATTACTTTTTAAACAGTCAGTTATTGGTCCTAGGTACAATGATATTGGTTTTTTTAACAATGAGCTTATTAGGGGCAAGTGCAGCTCAGTGGTTTTTACATAGTGCATATCAATTTGAAGTACATTTAACCATTTTATTTTTGATGGCAATTGTGCTTGCCATTATTGCGTGTGTATTTTTGTGTGTATTTAATTTGTGTCGTTCGCAGCTTATTGCGGGTTTGCTAATTGCTGTTATTTTACTGATCAAATTTACACCGATAATGACTTATCTTGGTCTTACGCATACATTGTGGAGTGTTGGTTGGACGCCTTTGCAGGCACCTGATAACTTTTGGGGTTATCGTGCAAGTATAAGTAGTTATTGGCCTTATATATCAGTTTGGTTAGTTGCGTGTATAAGCTTAGTTATAATTACGGGAATTTTTAATCACCGAGGTGCCGGATTGAGCCGAAGAGTAATGGGGGTTAAACATTTTTGGTTACTTATTCCTTTACTTATCAGTGTGGCACTATTTACTCAATTACATTTAAGACTGGTTGAGGAGAAGCCTTTAACCAACTCACATAAACGCGAGGCATTTAAAGCACAATACGAAAAAGCATTCTCACAATGGCGCAATGTAGCACAGCCAAACATTGTACACATTGATGCTAATGTAGACTTTTATCCGCATCAGCAGCAAGCTCATTTTTCCTTAATATATACCTTAAAAAACACCCATCAAGCTCCTATTAAAGAGATATTGGTTGGGCGCTCTGGTTTTTATAAATGGGCCGATATTGAAATCGATGGCGCGCAAAGGGCTAAAAGCTTTCCCTTGCTTAATCAAGCTGTGTTTAAGTTTGAGAATGAAATGCAGCCAGGAGAAATACGTAAACTAGTTACACGGTTTGATGTTCATCAAGCTAAGCTTTGGCCAGTAAGAGGCCATCAGATAATAACCCCTGAATTTAGCTATATACGATCAGTGCCTTTATTGCCGACTGTTGGCTATCAAGATAATTATGAGTTAACCGATCCTATACTTCGTCAGCAACACGCACTTAAAGTGAAGTCGGTGATTAGACCCACGAAGCTATTTGCTAAAACGGCGAAAGCAAGTACTCATTACCAGTGGCTTACTATGTCGAGTAAAGTGAGTACAACAAGGGGTTATCAGGTTATAACCCAAGGAGAGGAAATATCACGTACCAGCAAAGATGACCGCGAAATATTTCATTTTGAGACTCGTACACCCATAAATGCAATCCCAGCTTGGGTGACCGTGCCTTATTCCCCTGTTACTAAGCAGCAAAACGGCGTGATGTTAAACGTGTTTGCTAAAGACAAAAGCGAGCCTGCACGAGCGGAGTCTATAGCCATGAACCTCAGTGCAATGGGCGACACAATAAAATGGCTTAATAATATAAGCCCATATAGAGCAAAACAATTGAGCTTAATAGGCTCGCCTAGTGTTGGTGCTACAGGTTATGCATTGCCGCAACTTATACTTATTGAAGACAGTGTTGGTTTTAGATCAAAGCCAAGCGCTAATGCAGGCTTTGATCAACGCTATCGCCGTGCAGTTCACGAAACTGCGCATCAATGGTTTGGCCATGATATTGGTAATGGAGTATTTTCAGATAGCGCTTTTTTAGTGGAGTCTATGGCAAAGTATATTGAGCTTGTTGTTATAGAGCAGCGTTATGGGAAAGCGACCATGCAAGCGCTGGTTGAGTATGAAACAACACGCTATGAGCAAAGTATGTTGATGAACATAAAGGAGCGATCAGCCTTAGTTGATGCTACACAAAGCTTTGACCAATATTCGCGAGCAACCATTGTCTTTGCTAAGCTACGCGCTGCTATTGGGGATGAACCCATTATTAATGCGCTCAAGTTGGTTTGGAAAAATCATGGTTATCCAAACAGTCCCGCCAATTCTATGGATTTTATACGAGCATTAAAACATGAAGCTGGAAAAGAACAAGAAAGCTTAATAAACACACTGTTTTTAGAGTAAGTACGTTTAATTTGAACATATATTTAGTAAATCAAAAGCCCTATTATTTTAGGGCTTTTTGTTGCGTGCAGATTACTTTCCATTATTTACCTTTGCTAGTAACTCTATAACTTTTTGTTGACCAAATGTTTGTGCAAATTGTTCTGCCGTTTGACCTGCTTTGTTTTGATGCGCGTTGTCGCAATCAAGTGATACGAGTGTTTTAGCTATACTAAATTCACCTCTGAATATAGCGGCCATAAGTGCTGTGTTACCCCGGTTATCTTCCATGCAAGCATTAGCGCCTAAGTGTAAAAGCGTGTTAACCGTGTTTTTATTACCGTGGTAAGTGGCAATCATTAATGCGGTGTAACCTTTATTGTTGTAACTGTCGATAGGAATACCGGCATCTACAAATTGCTCTATTACGGCTGTATCGTTTGTACGAGCTGCGGCAAAGTAATAAGCAAATAAGCTTTGGTATTGTGTTTTTGCAGAATGTTGGCTTTCAACTTGCGTACTGGGTGTTTGTGTACTTGGGGTATTTTGAGCGTAAACGCTACTGGTAAAGCTCAGTAGTAGAGCGACTATAATTAATAAATTACGCATAACAATTGTCTCTTATAAAAAGAGGAAGGGGGGTTATCCCTTCCTCATAATTGTGGTTGCTTATATAGCTGCTAGTTAATTACAACTAGCTACTTACAAGTTAGCTGCTAGTTGTTTAACCATTTTAAGATCGCCGTTTACAGCTTTAGTTAAACGTGTACCGTACTCACTGTCTGCTTTGTAGAAGTGGCTAAGCATTTTGTGTTTAACATTGCTGTTTTGCACTTTACCTAAATCGCCTGCAAGGTTATTAACGAGGTTTGTACGTTCTTGCTTGCTAAAACCACGGTATAAAACACCGGCTTGCGCGAAGTTTTGTTGCTTTTTAATCGCGGCTTGCTGTACGTAGCCTTTAAGCTCGGTTTGGCTTCTACGTGCAATTGGGTTTTCAGCAACGTTTTCTTGACTTGGCTGGTAGTTTACATTGCCTGTAGTGTTACCGTAATTCATTGCGCCGTCTTGGTTGTAGTTAACTACTTCAACTTTTGCACGGTTAATTGGCAATTGCTGGTGGTTAGCACCTAGGCGGTACATTTGTGTGTCTGCGTAAGAAAATACACGGCCTTGTAATAAGCGGTCTTCTGAAGGCTCAATACCCGGAATAATGTTTGATGGCGCCATAGCTACTTGTTCCGTCGATTGGAAGAAGTTAGTTGGCATGCGGTTTAACGTAAGTGTTCCCGCTTTAACTTCTTTTACATCTAACCACATTTTTGTTGCATCTAACGGGTTGTAATCAAAGTCATCAAGCTGTGATGGATCAAGCGTTTTAATGTACAGATCCCATTTAGGGAAATTACCTTTATTAACTTCAGTGTATAAATCGTGAGTTAAGTGCTGGAAATCTTTACTTTGCACCTTTGCTACTTCTTTTGCGTCAAGGTTATCAATGCCTTGTTGGCTTACCCAATGAAACTTAACGTATTTAACATCACCCGATTTATTAATCATTTTGTAAGAATGAACACCCCAGCCGTCCATTTTACGAAGGCTTGCTGGTGTACCGTAGTCGCTGTAAACCCACGTTAGCATTTGTGTAGAACCTGGTTCGTGGGAGAAAAAGTCAAATACACGGTTAGGATCTTGAATGTTATCTACCGGAGATGGTTTCAAAGAATGGATCATATCTGGAAATTTAATCGCATCACGTATAAAAAATACCGGTAAGTTAAGGCCGACTAAATCCCAGTTACCTTCATCAGTATAAAACTTAATTGCAAAGCCGCGTGGGTCACGCAGTGTTTCTGGGCTGCCTTTAGAATGAATTACTGATGAAAAGCGAACAAATACGTCTGTTTCTTTACCTACTTCTGAAAAAGGGGCTGCAATTGTTAAATCGTCTAACTCTTTAGATGCTACAAACACACCATGTGCACCAACACCACGGGCATGAACAACACGCTCAGGAATACGCTCACGTGCAAAGCGTTGTAGTTTTTGAATTAGTTGTACGTCTTCTAGTAATACACTGCCGCGCTCACCAGCAGTAATCGAGTTTTGGTTGTCGCCAACAGCTGCGCCGTTATCTTTAGTAAGTGTTGTTGCTGCGCTTACCGGTAATGCCATTGCAAGTGCTAGCGCACTTAGTGTTAATTTTGTTTTGTTTATTTGAGTATTCATTGTCGACCTCATCTATTTAAAAGTGCCGGCAGTGGTGCAGGCTGTGAATCTGTTAACGATAGTATTGATTTTATTAACTTCGGTAAAACTGATTAATTAGATTGATATGATTTGTAAAATAGATGAAATAAATTTCAGAGGTGCTTTTAAGCCTTACCATCTACGACCTTAGTCGATAGGCATTTTTATAAAGTTGATTAAATACAACGATTTTTAGTTTTATCAGAGTGTATTTTCACCAAGCTGGTGCGTTTTATACTTACAGTGTGTTGACATATTCGTGTAATAAAGGGAATATGCTCAACTTATGGGCTTATGCTCACCATTAAGTTACACTAAAAAGCTGCACACTATTAATCGCGCTTAACTCGTTATACTTAAATTAGCTAAACCAAATAGTTTTAATAAGGTGACAAGATGAATACTAAAATTGAATTAGTGATATTTGATTGTGATGGCGTTGTTATTGATAGCGAAATTTTAAGCGCACAAGTACTCATTGATATGCTTGTTGAAAAAGGCGTTGATATTGACCGTGCTTATGTACAGCAACACTTTTTAGGCTGCAATTTTAAAACAGTAAGCCAAAAAATAGCGGATGCATTTAATGTCACTCTTCCTGAAAGCTTTGAAAGTGACTACCGCGAGGCACTGTTAAACGAATTTGAAACAGGGCTAACCACGACTGACGGTATAAAAGACGTACTTAACAATTTAGCTGTGCCTATTTGTATAGCTACTAGCAGCAGCCCAGCACGCACAGCAAAAGCGTTGAGCGTAGTGAGTTTAAGTAAATACTTTAGCGATACGGTTTTTACCAGCAGCGAAGTTAAGCGTGGTAAACCAGCACCCGATTTATTTTTACATGCAGCTAAACAAATGGGTGTAAAGCCAGATCATTGTTTAGTGATTGAAGATAGTAAAGCAGGCGTAAATGCAGCAATTGACGCCAATATGCAGGTGCTGCATTACAGCGGTGGGCAACATATGCAAGGGTCGGTAAATCATGTGCACAGTGCTTACCCAAATGTTGATCATTTAACGCATTGGCAAGGTTTTTTTAGTGCATACCCTGCACTTAAAAAGCAGTAAACACGCAGCTTTTTAAATACACAAAGTTTTAAACGCGATTTGCTCGCCTTACTCACTGACAGGCAAGCAAACGCAAAATATAAATGTAGATGGTTTTGCTTTACTAAAAATAAAACAAAACATGGCAAAACATCATGCGTTTATAAGCCAAATTATAAAAGGCAAAGTATGTAAGTACTATACCAATTTGCTTAAATATAGAGTGATTTAACTTGTTAAATTATTCAAATAGTTATGCTGATTGGTATTAAATACTTTGCTGTTAACAATAGGAAATACCATGGCAACGAGTCCACACACACAATCATTTAAAGATGTAAACGAAGAGCAGCTTCCTGTTGCTAATAACCGATTACACGGTTGGAAACATTTTGCAGGGCTATATGCTGGCGAACATGTTGCAGCTACTGAATTTGTTATTGGTGCAACGTTTGTTGCATTGGGCGCTTCAACTATTGATATTCTACTTGGTTTATTAATAGGTAACCTTTTAGCCATGTGTTCTTGGTGGTTAATTACCGCGCCAATAGCTGTTGAAACTCGCTTAAGTTTATATAACTACCTTAATAAAATTGCTGGTAACTCAATGACCAAGCTCTATAACTGGGCTAATGTGGTTATTTTTAGTGTTATATCGGCCGCCATGATCACGGTATCCTCCACCGCCGTACGGTTTTTGTTTGATATACCGGCACAACTTGATTGGTACCCTAATAGCTTTTGGTTTGTGGCCATTGTTTTAGCGGTAGGCTCTATTGTTGTTTTTGTGGCTATGTATGGTTTTTCGACGGTTGCTGACTTTTCGAAACTGTGTGCACCGTGGCTATTTGTTATATTTATCGCAGGTTCGTTCGCATTATTCCCTGAGCTTTCAAACCATGTATTAGGTTCTACGTCTTTAAGTAGTTTTGGCGACTTTATGACCATAGGCGACTCCTCCATATGGACGGGCACCAATGCCGATGGTGAAAAGGGCATTGGCCTATTAGAAGTAATTGGTTTTGCATGGGCTGCTAACTCAATCACTCACTTTGGTTTGATTGACATGGCTATTTTTAGATTTGCTAAGCGTAAAAGCTACGGTTTGTTCTCGGGTGTGGGCATGTTTTTTGGTCATTACTTAGCGTGGATCTCTGCCGGTATTATGGGCGCAGGTGTTGCAGTATTACTTAAAACAACTATTTCATCGCTTGATCCAGGTGATGTTGCATACCATGCATTAGGTTGGACTGGATTTGTTATTGTAATAATAGCGGGCTGGACTACAGCAAACGCAAACCTTTACCGTGCAGGCCTTGCAGCACAATCTATATTTGTTAATCAATCACGTGAACGCACAACCGCTATTGTAGGTGTTGTTACGGTGATTATTGCGTGTTTCCCGTTTGTATTTTCACAAATGCTACCGCTACTTACCTACGCTGGTTTATTAGTAGTACCAGTAGGCGGCATTGTATTTGCTGAGCATGTATTGTTTCCTAAAATTGGTTTAACACGTTACTGGGCTAAGTATAAAAATATTACCCGCAGTGTACCGGCTATTGCCTCTTGGGCGCTGGCGCTTGTGTTTGGTTTTGGCTTAAATGCTATTGATGTTATGTCGTTTTACTACTTATTTATTCCTACGTGGATTTTCACAATCGTTATTTATACTTTATTAGCTAAAAAATACGGTGCGGGTGAAGATTACACTCAAGAGATTGCTGCAGACGAGCAAGAGCTAAAAGCAATTAAAGAATACCAAGCTACAGAAGCTAAAGATGTTCCAAAACCAGTTATAGATAGTTCTATGTTTAGTAAGGTGCTTAATGCCATCTCTACTATTTCGTTATTTGTTATTTTTGTATTTGCCAGCCAAGTGATGTTTTTTAGCGAAACAATGAGCATGTACGGTGAGAATAAATCGCAATTCGAAATAGTGTGTTTTATCTGTACTGTTATTTACTTTGCATCAGCTTACTGGTCTTTAAAACGCCATAAGGTATTAAATACAGCATCGTAATTACGGTGCTTAAAATATTCGTTTCGTATCATAATTTACATTTTATTTTTGTTTGAGTAAGGCCGCACTATGACGCAACACCAACACACTGACGCTCTTGTAACAGGGCTAAACCAACAGAGCTTGGCTCAATTACCAAGCCATGTTGATACACCAACGTACGATCGTAGCGCACTTAAAGCGGGCATAGTACATATAGGTGTGGGCGGTTTTCATCGCGCCCATCAAGCCGCTTATATTAACGAGCTTTTAAAAACGCCAGGTTCTGAGCAGTGGGGCATTTGTGGTGTTGGTCTTTTAGAAGGTAACCGTGGGCTGCGTGATATTTTAAAGCAGCAAGATTACCTTTATACCTTAACGGTAAGACACCCAGACGGTACAATAGATAATAAAGTTATTGGTTCAATGATCGACTTTTTGTTTGCCCCAGAGGACAAACAAGCGGTAATTAATAAGCTAGCGCACAGCGATACTAAAATTGTGTCGCTTACTATTACTGAAGGCGGCTATAACTTTAACCCTGCAACGGGTGAGTTTGACTACAACAACCCAGATATTATTAACGACATTAATAACCCGAACGACCCAATTACAGCGTTTGGTTACATTACTGCTGCGTTAAAACTGCGCAAAGAGCAAGGCCTAGGCGCGTTTACAGTGCAGTCGTGCGATAACATTCAGCACAACGGTAACGTAACACGCAAAATGCTTTTAGCCTTTGCTACAGAGCAAGACAAAGACCTAAGTGAGTGGATTGAACAAAACGTATCGTTTCCAAATGCGATGGTTGACCGCATTACACCTGTATCTAAAAAGAGTGATATTGATTACGTGGTTGATGCATATGGTGTTAGCGACGAGTGGCCAATTACCTGTGAGTCGTTTACACAATGGGTAATAGAGGACACATTTAGTGACTCTCGTCCAAATTGGGATGTTGTTGGTGCACAGTTTGTTACTGATGTAACGCCTTATGAAACCATGAAAATACGTTTACTTAATGCAGGGCATTCTGTACTTGGTTTATTAGGTTCAATCCATGGCTACGGCACTATTGATGAAACGGTATCTGATGAATTATTTGCCACATACCTACGTGCTTTTATGGATAAAGAAGTAACCCCAAATCTTGAACCACTTGAAGGCATTGACCTTGAAAGCTACAAAGATACGTTAATAGAGCGTTTTGCTAATCCTAATATTAAAGACAGCCTTTCGCGCATTTGCTCAGAAAGTGCCGCAAAGCTTCCTAAATTTTTAATTGCTACTATTAACGAAAACCTAGCACAAGGGCGTGATGTTTCTCTTGCTGCGCTTGTAATTGCTGCATGGTGTTTTTACAGTGATAAAGAAGTTGATGAGCAAGGCAATAAGTTAGAAGTCATTGATGCAATGCAAAGTGAGCTGCATGAAGCCGCAGTTAAAACTCATACACAGCCGCTAGCATTTTTATCGCTTACTAGTTTATTTGGTAACTTAAGCGAGCAAAATGAATTTACTATTCATTACAAAAATAATATTGAAGCTTTATATGCACCTGCAAGTAAAGTTAAAGCCATTATGAATAACGTACTTGATCAAAAGAGTAACTAATTATGAGTATTTTAATTAATCATAAATCAGGCGAAAACGTAAGCGTAAGCTGCTTTGGCGAAGTGCTGTGGGATTGTTTTGATTCAGGTAAACGTTTAGGTGGCGCTCCACTTAACATGTGTGTGCGTATTAACTCACTTGGCATTAAAGCCGACATGTTAAGCGCTGTTGGTAACGACGAGTTAGGCGCTGAGCTACTAAGCGAAATTACGAGCAAAGGCGTAAGCTGCGAATACATTGCTATTAATAGTGACAAAAAAACTAGCACGGTTGAGGTAACACTCGACAGTAGTGGCTCAGCTAGTTATGAAATAGTGGCAGACACTGCGTGGGATAATATAGCGCTTAACAATGAGTTACTTAGTAAAGTTAAAAGTAGCGATGTATTTGTATTTGGCAGCCTAATTGGGCGAAGCGAAGCGTCTTTAGCAACATTAAATGAACTAGTTGATGTAGCAAACTTTAAAGTATTTGACGTAAACCTACGTGCACCGCATTACAAGCTAGAAACACTTGTAGATTTAATGAATAAAGCAGATTTTATTAAATTAAACGATGAAGAGCTATACGAAATTGCTAAAGCGATGGGTTGTAAGTTTCATTCGCTTGAACAAAATTTAGCGTTTATAGCACAGCAAACAAATACCGATTACTTATGTGTAACCAAAGGTAGTCACGGTGCTTTATTAACAATCAAAGGCGAGAATTTTTATAATTCAGGTTATTTAATTAGCGTAATTGATACTGTTGGCGCAGGGGATTCGTTTTTAGGTTCGTTAATTTATCAGCTTTGTAGCAACGACGATGCGCAATATGCCGTTGACTTTGCATGTGCCGTTGGAGCTATGGTCGCTGAAAGTTCTGGTGCAACACCTACTTTAACGCATCAACAAATTAGTGAGTTTATGAACCCACTTTAAAAAAACATTGTGTGTGAAAGCGGTTATAACGTAAAAGTTTAACCGCTTTTTTTGTGCCCAAAATAAGACGTGTGTAATAAATATTCAATGTGGAACGTTAAGTGCGCAGGTTGCGTAAATAGTGGCTTATATCGACTATAGTATTAGCTAAACGTCTTATTGTTTGCGGGGTAAAGCTTTGTTATTGTTCGTCGATTATTCACGGATTGAAAAGGCGGGGCGACACACAATGCGCTCTATAACTAAAATACAAAAAGAGAAACGTGCTTTATGATCATCTTTTTTATCTGCCTCACTATTTTAATACTGGGCTATAAGTTTTACAGCCCATTTGTTGAAAAACAAGCCGGTTTGGATTCAACTGCCGAAACACCACAAAAACGCTTTAGCGAAGGTGTTGATTACGTAGCTATTCACCCTGTACGTGCATTTTTAATTCAATTTTTAAATATTGCTGGTGTAGGCCCAATATTTGGCCCAATTTTAGGTGCTTTATACGGACCAGTCGCACTAGTATGGATTGTACTTGGTAATGTTTTAGGTGGCGCTGTACACGACTTCTTCTCAGGTGTAATGAGTATAAAAGAAGACGGTAAAAGTTTACCTGAAATTGCAGGCCATTATTACAACATCGTATTTAAAGGCTTTATGCTTATATTTACTGCCATGCTACTATTTTTTGTAGGCGTAGTATTTATTATGAGCCCGGCAGGTTTGCTAAGTAACCTTGATTTTTTTGAAGGTACTATACTGGCAAACAACACCTTTTGGGTGCTTGCTATTTTAGCGTATTACTTTTTAGCGACCTTGCTACCAATTGATAAAATTATCACTAAGTTTTACCCAATTTTTGGTGCGCTAATGATTGTAATGACAGTGGCAATTGCTGTTTCGTTATTAATTAATGCGCCGCACTTACCGATACCAAGTGACTTTTTAGCCTACTTTGAAGCCGACCACGCACATGACTTTTTAGAGCCAAACCCCGACGGATTACCAACATGGCCATTGTTATTTATAACAATTACCTGTGGTGCTATAAGTGGTTTTCATTCTACTCAAGCACCTATTGTTGCGCGTTGTTTAACTAGCGAAAAATACGTACGCCCAGTTTATTACGGTGCTATGACGTGTGAAGGTATTGTTGGCTGTGTATGGGCACTTGCTGGTATTGCAGCGTTCCCAGATGGTTACGCTGGCTTAAAAACATTACTTGACCAAGGTGGCCCTGGTTTAGTTGTAAACCATGTAGCTAATACTTACTTAGGCGTATTTGGCGGTATTATGGCAATTATTGCTGTAGCCGTGTTCCCAATTACTTCTGGTGATACAGCGTTCCGTTCACTACGTTTAACCGTTGTTGATGCGTTTAATATTCCGCAAAGTTTACGTAATCGCTTATTGGTAGCGGTGCCTATACTTACTATTGCGTACTTTATGACGAAGCTCGATTTCTCATTAATTTGGCGCTACTTCGCGTTCTCAAACATGTTACTTTCTACAAGCGTATTATGGCTTGCCACTAAGTACTTATTTGACCGTGGTACATTCCATTGGATTGCCAGTGTTCCGGCTGTTATAGCAACTGCGGTAACGGTTTCTTATATTGGTACTGCCGCAATTGGTCTTAACTTATCAAGCGATTATGGCAAACCTATTGGCGCTGTAGTTACAGTGATTGGCTTAATTGTTTTGGTGATTGTGCATTCTAAGCATAAAGTTAAACCAACAACGGTTTAGTTACTTATGAGTTGCGTAAAGTAAACTACGTAACTTAGCCAAACAAAAAAACGAGCTATTTTATAGCTCGTTTTTTACGTTTAAATTAAAGCTAAATTAAACAGTTTGAGTTGCAAGTTCAAAGTAACTATTGTCGTCGAGTGTTTTGCTTATCATCATCGCACCCTCTAGTAAGCTCACAGTTTTAATAGCAGCTTGGGCGGGATTAGGTTCATCATTAGCTAAATGAGCTGCTTTAAGCCACTGTAAGTTATGATTAAAAAATCGCTGCACTTCAAGGCGAACTTTATCAGGTAGGCTATCGCTTTCGGCCCCTAGTAAACCACATAAACACATTTTTTTATCGGTTACTAATGCCCCTCTAAAAAGCTGCGTGTACACTTCAATAGGGTTTTTACCGCTCGCTTTTAGCTCGTCCGGCTCACCTAACGCAGCCAAAAACGAGTTGGTATAGTGATGAGCAAGCTCTGCACCTAAATCAGCCTTTGTAGGAAAGTGGTAATGCACACTGGCGCTTTTAATACCGACTTCGCTCGCAAGCTCTCTAAAACTAAAGTTACTGTAACCACCAAGGCGTACTTTATCCTGCGCAGCTTTTAATAGTTCTTCTTTTTTACTCATTTACATACTTCCCCATTGCAATAATAAAATTATCGACCAGTAGGTAGTCATTTACAAGCCATTTTATTTTTATAAGCAACTTTATGATTTTAAAGGTTATTAAATTATGACCAAATGAGGGGTTAATTTAAAAATTGACTTACATTTAATTTAGGAATATAAATTACCTATCGGTAGGTAGGTTGCTGCCATTAATTAACTTTTAAACGATAAAGAATGAGACTGCTATGAAAATTTATGATGTAGAAAACTTTCCAAATCCACTTCGTGTTCGTATTGCTTTAGCTGAAAAAAATGCCACTGCACATGTTGAGTTTGTGCCTGTTGATTTATTAAATGGTGAGCACAGAACAGAAGCCTTCTTAGCTAAAAACCCATTAGCAGGTGTACCCGTATTAGAGCTGGATGACGGCACGTTTATATCAGAAAGTACCGCTATTACTGAGTATATTGATACCACATTTGAAGGCCCATCTTTAATGGGTGAAACCGCAAAAGAGCGTGCAGTAATTAATATGATGCAAAAGCGCGCAGAATCTATGGTGCTTGACGCTGTGGCAACTTACTTTCATCATGCAACTGATGGTTTAGGCCCAGAGCTAGAAACGTATCAAAACGTAGCGTGGGGTGAAAAACAAGGCGAAAAGGCACGCCAAGGGTTTAGCTATTTTAATGATGTATTAGCGAAATCAGCATTTGTTGGTGGTGAGCAGTTTAGTATTGCTGATATTACATTGTATGCTGGGCTGGTATTTGCTGGATTTGCACAAATAGCAATCCCAAATGAGTTAACCCATTTAGTAGCATGGCAAGAAAAAGTAGCAAAACGCCCAAGTGTTGCTGCTTAATTTACTTGTTTTAGGTTAGGGTTTAAGTAAAACACCGGTTAGGAGCCAAATATGAAAATTGCTGCCGATTTTAGTAAACGAGTTGTGGTACATAGCGAAACGCTACCGTGGGTTGCATCGCCAATGGCGGGCGTTGATAGACGAGCGCTCGATAGAGTGGGCGACGAAGTTGCTCGCGCAACGACCATTGTTCGTTATGCACCTGGCAGTGAGTTTTCACCGCATGTACATACAGGCGGTGAAGAGTTTGTTGTGCTTGAAGGGGTATTTCAAGATGAACATGGTGACTTTCCGGCAGGTTCTTATATCCGTAACCCACCGCAATCAAAGCACAAACCGGGGTCTGAAAATGGCTGCGTTATATTTGTAAAGTTATGGCAGTTTCAGCCAGAGGATCGAACGCATGTGCGTTTGCAAACAGACTTGATGCAAAGTACGGTGCATCCACATTTTAAAAATGTAGCCGTAACACCTTTATATAAAGACGACTTTGAAGACGTAAGCTTATTACACTTTGAGCCCAATGCCGACATGGTTATAAACGCAAAAGGTGGAGCAGAGTTCTTAGTACTAGAAGGCTCATTAGATGAGCAAGCCGATACCCTTGTAAAAAACAGTTGGTTAAGAGTGCCTATTAATAGCTCTGTTAACGTTAAAGCGGGAAGTAATGGTGCAAAAGTATGGCTTAAAACGGGCCATTTAACTGATGTAGAAAACCAGATATCTCGTGTACAAAACGCATAATTGAGTCGTTTATTTGAGATTGTTTATTGATCTAGTTCAGGACTATTTATTGATCCAGTTCAGGACTATTTATTGATTTAGTTCAGGACTAATTAACTTTAGAAGGTGTATTTTTGTTACTTACTATTTAAGGAGAGTGGCAATGGTACACACAACACATGGTTTATCTATTGGTCTTGAACGTGCAGGACGAGAGTTTTTTTTAAAACTTAAAGCCGTTGGTACACTTACTCATGACGACTATAAAATAATTACCCCAATGATAAATTCAGCACTTAGCGAAGTTAATCATCCTGTAGTAAATGTTTTAATAGATGGCAGCGAACTTGAAGGCTGGGAACTACGCGCAGCGTGGGATGACCTCAAGTTAGGTGTTAAGCACTCTAAAGAATTTAAAAAAGTAGCTATTTACGGCAATAAAGATTGGCAAGCTCGAATGGCAAAAATAGGTAACTGGTTTATATCGGGTGAGGTTCAATACTTTGAAAATGCTACCGCAGCCATAGATTGGCTAGACGAATAGCCTGATTGAAAACTTAAATTAAAGCACTCTTATAGAGTGCTTTTTTCTTTATGGGTAACGTTATTTGATGAATTACTATAACTGGCGCGGGCCATATAGCTATAATCGAATGCTTGCCCCTGCTGTAGCAGAAGACAAACTTAACCCACTGTCCGGAATTAGTTGACCACAACAGTCTTGTTTTGTAGTAAGAGCGCTAATGACTTATTTAATGGATGAAATGAAATAACCCGGCGATAAAAGATAAATTATTAATCTAAAATTAAATTTAATGGCACCGTTTTGTATATTTCATTAGGGTGGCAGTCTAGTTCAGTAAAAAGATGAACGCTTAGTCCAAAAGTAAATTTAGTGACTCGGCTTTGTCTATTTAATTATAGTAATTAAAGTGGTTCTCTTGTTTAATTATTCCGCATAATAGAAATATAAAATGTTTGAGTAAATACTTAATTCAGGGATAAAAATGAAAATTATAATCAAAAAAATGTCATACCTTGTATTATGTGTATTGCTAACAAGCGGTTGCACTACCGCTAGTCCTAGTAGATTAGGGCCTGATGTAACGTCTGCGTTGTATAGTATTGAAACCCCATACACTATTAGTAAAGTGAGATCAGCTAATCGCAAATCTGGCTCATACATCGTAGGCTCAAGTTACGAGGGGACTTTATTTGCAGTAGATTATGACGGTAAAGTTTTATGGGAAAATAAATTGTCTGGTTTTATGAACCATGATGTTTGGACACAAGATATTACCGGTGATGGTAATGATGAAATATTGACCGCTAATGCAGATGGTCATGTGTATTGTTTATCCAACAAAGGTAAATTGAAATGGTCATTTAAAATTAATGATGCACCTATGTACTCTGTTACCGCTATAAAAAAAGATAATACTTCATATGTGGTCGCCGGTGGTTTTGATAATAATTTTTATTATTTAGACACTCAAGGTAAGTTAATAAAAACCATTGCATCTTCAACTTATTCAATTGAAAAATCGCGCCCAAACAAAGCAACCAAAGATAACCCTCAGGCGCGCTCTCAACCAGCTAAACGTCACTCAATCAACTTTTTAAGAGCACTTAAACAAGCCGACGGTAGTGATGTTTTAGCGGTGCTAGGTGTTGTTAATTCAATGCAAGGATCTGGCGCTATATATTTATTTAAACCACTCGCAGATAAACCATTTATTGCTGACCCATTAAAAGCGATGCGCTCACCCATTGGTGATATACGTGTAGTAGATATTGATGACGACGCAAATCAAGAGGTGCTTTTGGGCAGCACTAAAATGAAAAACCAAAGCATCGCCTTATATGATCCTAAAACAAAGTCTGAAACCGTTATTCCATTAAAAACAATATCACCTATATTCGGTAAGTTTGGTTATCGAATAGCTCAAACCGAACTAGTTGAATATCAAGGTGAAAAAAGTATATTTATCCTTTACGGTAATAGTTTAACTATTATTCCTGCCACTATGAAAAAAGCTAAAGTTAAAACTAAAACTAATGTGGTTACAGGAAAGTATTCGTATAACGATATGTGGAAAGACCCTGCAACAAATAAAATTATTTTAGCCAGTAGTCAAAGTGGTGGTAGCAGCATTCACGTTTTAGATATTGCGAAAAAAGGATGGGATAATCAATTTAAAAACTTAAATCCTCCTGGAAAAATTGCTGCTATTTTGAATAATATTGACAAGGTAAACCAGCAGTTAACGCATTACCAAGAAACGACATATAAACATAAACCATTACCTGTATATTTAATGTCTGATATAAATAAGACATCAAAGAAAGTGGTTAAACACATCACGAATGAATACGATAGCCCTATATTTCTTGATTCAGGCAACCTGGGTACTGAAAATTGGGATCGTTCTGCAATACCGAACAAGGTTTATCAAAATAAACGTGACCGAAGAAAAAAATATGATTTATCGCAAGCCGAAATATTAGAAAAAGCCAAACAACTCTATAGTGGTGATGTTGGTGCGGCCTATTGGGGCGGTCATGGTAACGATCCATACTACCGTAGTTTAGATACTAATATTAAAACCTTAAAAGTAGCCAATGGGAAAAAATCTGTTTTAATTTTTCCTTTAGCGGAGGCGGCACAAAAACTCAACGGCAACTTGTTTTTAAGGAACAAGCACACGTTCTGGCAATCAATGGTTTATAAAAAAGGGTGGTCAAGGCTAATTTCCGGTGAATTTGCCGATGTTTTTGTACCTGCAATGGAAGAAACTACTGATAAATCGATGGAATTAAGCATTGCCGGTAGAGTCGGTTTGTGGGCTAGTGGTTCGGTTAACAATTGGGGAGCGCGTTTAGCTCGAGATAACACAAGTTATGATCGATTAAGACAAAATTCGCATCAAATGTTGCCTAATCATGCTCTGCGACAGTACATCTATAGTGCAGCCAATGGCGCGACTTATATTAATAATTTTCCTGTTGACCAAACACACATGAAAACCTTTTGGGATTTAATTGGCAAAGGCGCGTTGTACATACCTAAACCTAATGAAATTTTAAGCTATTCACCTGTAAATATTGGCATGTTGCCACCAGATAATCATTATTTAGATGAAGGGAATAATGTTAAAACAACGTCGCTGTATGATCAAAAGGTCGAAGATGAAAATCCAATGGTATTCAGCCGACTAAATGGCTCATGGCCTGGTGCTCCTGTGACTGAGTGGGATTTTTCACGTTATGCCGCAGGTGTTAAAGAAAGGCGTTTGGGTTTCTTACCTCAATACCCAAACGGTTTAGTGTTAATTACACCACCACAAAAGGGCGTATTCGCTGATGATAAAGCAGCTAGAGGTGCTTTAGTTGATCATTTACACCCTATTTATAAAAACATTATGCAAGAGTACTTAACTGACGGTAGAGAGTATGTTTCTGCAGATGGTAAACAACGTTTTTCAGCAAAAGAATTTTATAAAACGGTAGAAAAAAGTATTAAGGATAAATCAAAGCTATTACCCATTACAGTAAAGGGCAATGTAGCTTGGGTTGTCGCGCAAACCTCACCGACTAACTTACGTTTAACTTTGGTTGATGGTGGTTATATTAATCCACAAACAGCACTAGCTGAGGTAACCTTTAACACTATATCGCCTAAAAAAATTAAAGATATTTTGTCAGGGGATGAGTTTAAAATCACAAATGGGAAGATTAATGTTCAGTTACCTACAGGTGGGTTTAGGTTTTTAGATATCACTTTAGAAAAACGATTATAGAAAAATGGGTGAAAAAATTAACGTGACACCCATCCTAATTCTTTCATTAAGGTTAGTGTTTAGTTTAATTATTACTAGCACCAAAAACGCGGCATAAAGCCGCGCCTACAAATATAACATCACTGCTGTAGGCGCTAGTTTACCTAGCGCAGTAAAATTAGGGTGTGTGTCTAGTTTAATTGCGTAGTTTAATTCTCGAATGAGTCCACCACTCATTTATTCTTAAATGGCATAAACAGTAAACCCCAAAGCGAGGCATTTTGCTTTTGGCTGGGGTATTCTTTTAAGCCAATGTTTATATCTGCGTCGTTTTTTTTTGCTTTATCTTTGTAGCTGCCAAATAATTTATCCCACCAAATTACACTAAAACCATAGTTTGAGTTAGTTTCACTAACTACTTGGCTATGGTGAATTCGATGCAATATTTGCGTCATTAGTATTAAGCGCAGTGGTTTTTCAATGGCATTAGGTAGGCGTATATTTGCATGATTAAATAGCGCTAAACCATTAAGTGCTATTTCAAATATAAGTACCGCAATGGCAGGTACGCCAAGAGCAGTTACTGCAATGAGTTTTATAAGTATGCTCAGCACAATTTCGATAGGATGAAAGCGCAGGCCTGTACTGGTATCTACGTGTGCGTCGGCGTGATGTACGCGGTGCAAACGCCATAAAATAGGCACGTTATGAAATAACCTATGTTGCCAGTAAATGAGTATATCGAGTAATAGCATGCTTAAAACAATAGTTATTACGCTTGGCATGGCGATTTGATTAAATAAGCCTATGCCGTGTTCTTGATTATAAAGTGCCACGGCAGTTAACCCAATAGGGACCACTAAGCGCGCAATAACTGATGATGCAAACACTAATCCAAAATTAGCAAACCAACGAGTGCTGCTTTTAATGGGAGATGTACGCGCAGGCATACGCGATTCAAGCAGCATCATAATAACTAAAATGCTAAAAAAGAAACCTAAGCGCCACCATATTTCGTTAGTCATTTATTACCTCAGAATTTGCACTGCGAAGGGTGTCTTCAGCTGCTTTGTTAGCATCGGCTTCTTGTTGCTTAAGTGTATGATATCCGCCATGTATACGGGTAAAAATAGTTATGCCACACGCAATAGCAAAAATGCTCGCCATAACCGCAAAGTGCTGAGGCCAAATACAAAATGCAATAAATAGCGCTATTGTTTCAGTGCCTTCGGTCAAACCGTTTAAGTAATAAAAGCTTTTGTATTTAAATTGCGGTTTTTCGAGTTTAAATTTTTCGGCTGCAATCGCAAATGCCAAAAAGCTTGAACCCGTGCCAATAAATGTGGCAAGCAATATAGCGCCTGCAATCGCATTTTGTTCAGGATTTTCCAAAATAAACCCAAGTGGAATAGCCGCGTAAAATAAAAAATCGAGTGTGATATCTAAAAAGCCACCCGCGCTTGAACTTTGGTTTGCATAGCGTGCTAATGCACCATCAAGTCCATCTAAAATTCGATTTAAAGCAATAGCAACTAATGCGCCATACCATATTTCAAATGCAAGTAACGGCACGGCTAATAGCCCCACTAAAAAGCCAACTACGGTAAGCTGGTCGGGCGTTATACCGCGCTTGTGCATTAACGCTACAACCGGGGTTAACAGCGGCTTTATTACAGGGGTAATATATTTGTCTAACATGTTTGGTGCCTTATGCGTTTAAAGCTATGTATTAAAATCATGTATTAAAGTCATGTATTAAAGTGCGTTACTTAAAGTAATGAGTGTGCCATTCGCAGCTTCTGCGTCGCTGTGGTCGTGGGTTACCATTATTGCGGGTAGTTTGTGATCCCGTATTTGGCTAAACACGAGTTCGCGTGTATCAACACGCAGTTGGGTGTCGAGCTTGCTAAAGGGTTCGTCGAGTAAAATGGCTTTAGGTTCGCTCAGTAGCATGCGTAATAATGCAACACGGGCTTGCTGGCCGCCCGATAAGTTATCGGGGTGGCGATTGCCCATGTCTTTAAGACCTACTTGCTCAAGCGCGTGTTCTATTTTCTCAAGGCGTTGTTTTTTATTACCTTTGGGCATTGCAAAGGCAATGTTACCAGCAACAGTTAAATGCGAAAATAATAAAGCGTCTTGATAAAGTACACCAATATGGCGTAAGTGTGGAGGGGTGTTATCGATATTTTGGCCGTTAAGCCATACTTCACCATTGGCCTTAAAGCTACTTGGTAAAGTACCTGTAAGCCAATTTAATAAGCTTGATTTACCACTGCCTGAAGGGCCCATAATAGTTAGAATTTCACCGCCATTAACTTGCTCATTTAAGCTAAGTAACAGCTCTTTTTGGCGATAAAGCTGACAATTTTTAATCTGTAATGATGACTGCATTAAAAAACCTTAACCCTGATAATGTTAAACATGGGTGCTTTAAATTTGCGCACTTTTAAATACGTGCGCTTTTGAAAAAGTATTTAGGTAAACCCCATGCCAATATAAATCCAATAAGCGGCAACGCCATTTGCATAATAGCGTACACGGCACTGGTACGTCTGCTTGCGCCATTGGCAAGCGTAACGGCTTCGGTTGTTATAGTCGCAATGCGCCCGCCGCCTGCTAAAAGCGTGGGTAGGTATTGCCCAAAACTAATGGCTAAGCCCAGTGCGGCTGCAATTAAAATAGGAGCAAACAACTGAGGTAGTTTTACTTTAAAAAACACCTTGCATGGCGCTGCACCTAGGCTTGCTGCAACATGAGCAAAACGAGGATCTAAGCGCCTATAGCTGCTCGCAAGCGACAAAAACACATAAGGCAACACAAACAGTAAATGAGTAAGTACTACATTAAAAAATGCGGCTTGGTTATTCACTAGTTGTTGTATCCATACTAGCCCAAACAAAAAGGCAATACTGGGTACTAATAACGGTAAGTAAATAATTAAACTGGTAAAACGAGAAATAGGTTTGTCACTCAACTGCTCTGATTCTAAACACAATAAAGTAAGGATAATGGCAAATAGTGTGGTTACTAAACCAATTGCTAGCGTATTAAAAAGTGGGCTGCCCATTTGCATTAACGCACTTTTAAAATGCAGTAGCGTAAATTGTTCAGGCATTGCATCTGGAAAGCGCCAAAAGCCTGCAACCGACCACATAACTAAACCAATAAGTGACAACAGTATAAAGCTAATTACTAATGCGGTGAGTACTACCGTTATTTTTTGCCAATAAAATCCGCCGTATTCACGCACTCCGTTAGTAAGAGAGTCACTAAATAACACTTTTACAGCCTTTTCGCCTCCAAGCCAAAGGGCTAATAACCCGCCTGTAACAGCCAGTTGTAATAAAGCACCTGCTGAGGCTTTAATACGCAGGTTTAAATCAACATCGTTAAACCAATGCATTATTGCAACGGCCAACGTGGGTGGTGTATTTGGGCCTAAAATAAGAGGCATTTCTACGCTTGCGCTGGCATAAGCCAATACGGCTAAAAGGGGCAAACGCAGTAGCGGATAAAGGCTGGGCAGTATTACTTTAAAAAAGGCGGTCATTGGGCAATAGCCCAAGTTAAGCGCAACCTTATGTTGTTGGCGTAATTTTTTGCCAAGCTCAGGTTGAGCAAGCACGCCTAGTGCCATTAATAATAAAAAGGGAAGTTCTTTAAGTGTTAAGCCCAAAATTATACTAATACCGAACGAATCATGCGGAAACATGCCGTTTGGCGCAAGTTCCCAGCCGCTTAACCAAGGCGACGCTAAGCGTGAAATCATACCTGAAGGGGCAATTAAAAACCCTACTGCAATAGCCGCTGCGGCATGAGGTATCACTAATATAGGGCTCAATAAACGTTGTATTCGGTCAAGCCACGGGCTGTTAAAAAACGCAGCTAAAATCATTAAGGTAATGATAAATGCAAGCAAAGTACTTATTAAGCCTGTTGCAACGCTTAGGGTAACCATTTGGGTAAAGCCCGGTGTTTGCCAAAGGGCATTAAAACCTTGCAAGCTAAACGTTGTTTGCTCAAGTACGGGTGCATAACCAAAGGCAGGCAGCAATACGCTAATTAAGCCACCAAGTACGGGTAGTATAAGTAAAGCGAGTAAAAATCGCGGGCTAAATTTTACAATGCGCGTAAACATATCGATGCTGCACTGCGTTGTTGCTTTGGTATTTACCGGGACACTTTTTGAAATAACGCTCATTGGCTTACTCCATAACGGGTTTGCCAACCTTGCATAATGGCGTTTACCCAGCTTGGATGAGGTTCACTCAATGTGCGTTTAATACTGTTTAAAGGCAGTGCACTTGGATGCGGTTTAGCTGTTTTAAATAAGGCTTGCTGATCAGGCGTTAGCGTTGATTGAATAAGTACGCTTTTATCGCCCCATATATGCGCTTTTTGTTTTTCAGCTTGCGCCTCTGGGCTCATTAAAAAATTAGCCACTAATTGCGCACTTTGCTGGTGGGTTGCATTGTAAGGGATTGCCACAAAATGGGTATTACTTAAACTGCCATCACTCATTGCATAGCTGCGAATGCTGTTTGGCAAATCATAGCGTTTTACAGCTGCCGGTACTTCTGGTGCAGAAAAAGTAAAGGCTAAGCTCAGCTCTGTATCGTCTACTAGGCGGCGCATTTGAGCACCACTTTGCATAAAATGAGTGCCACCACGCCAAAGTGTTGGGTGTAGTTTATTTAAAAACTCCCACAAAGGGTTTAGCACTTGTGCAGTATTTAAAGCGGTAGCTGGTTGGTTTAACTGCGCTTTAATGTTTTCGCTGCTTTGCTGATGCAGTACAACTAAGGCGTATTTTAAAAAGCTCATACCTAAAAAGTCAGGCGGCTTTGGGTAACTAAAGCGACCAGGGTTTTGTGCGCTCCAGTTTAATAATTCGTTTAATGTAGTCGGCAATTTGTTGTTTGCATTACCATTTATTGCAATGCTGTCGTAATAAAACGTAAGTGACGCTTGCCCCCATGGTGCTTCCATTCCATTGGTAGGTAGTCCAAAATCAAATGTTACAGCAGGGTTATTAGCCGGATCGGTTAATGCAAAATAGGGGAGTTTATTCGCCCATTGCTTTAAAAGCAGAGAGTGTTCACTCATGGTGGCAAAGTTAGCCCCGTTGATCCACATTAAATCTACGCTGCCTTGGTTGTTATTGTTTGCTGATTTTTCGGCAAGTACACGGCTTACTGCTTCGCTGGTATCGCTTAATTTTACATGTACCAGATTAATGTTGTACTTAGTTTTAACTTGCTGCGCAGCCCATTGAATATAAGCATTTATTTGCGCGTCGCCGCCCCATGCATAAAAGTATACATCTTGATTGCTACCAAGTGTTTTAACTTGTTGCCAGCGAGATCCCTGTTGTGTATTTATTACTAAATTACTTTTACTATTTGAGTTAATAACGGTATTAGCAAACGCGGTGCTCGAAAAAACAGCTAAATTTACGATTGTACAAACGCAAAACGCGACACAGCAAAAGCTGTATCGCGTCAGTGTTTGCCAAAACTTAATGGCGAACATTTAAATCCCAGTTGTAGTCTAAAAATTTAACTTTCATGTCATCATTTTTAAGTGCTTTTTGTTGAGCGGGTATCAATTTAAGGGCATCAGGATACTGCAAGAAAAACTGCTGTAGCGTGTTTGCACCTCTAAAGCCTTTTTCAAAGTCATCGCCGTACCACTTAAATATTGAAGACACGCTTAGCGTTTTTTCTTGAGCCATATTACGTGTCATATCTGATAAAAAGCGCACTGTTTGCTTTTGCAATTGGCTTTCTAAATCAGTGGCTGTATACGCTTCTTCTCGAAGCGCTGGGCAACCAATACTCGCGCAATTTACTGCAAAGTGAATGCGTGGGTCGTTGTATTTACCGCTGCCACGTATTAAACCATGTTCTATATCATCAAGGCTGCGAGTTTTGCCAAGTAATGGCACAAACTCTTTACTCCACGGTGAGCTAAAAAAGCTCCCTAAATCTTTAATAGACTCAAGATCTGGGTATTTAGTTAATATAAGCTCAACAGTCCAGGCGTTATAAGCATTGATTAAAAACGCAAGTTGCTTAGGCTTTTCCCACGCATCAAATTCGCTTTGCGTTACAGCCGTTAACGAATCTAAATACGCTTTTAGCTGTGCATGCTCACGTTTTATTGCAGTGTAATCAACCTCAGTACTGTGACCTTGGTTAATTTCGATAACGTGCTTATTTAATAATGTATTCCAGCTATCGTGCATGCTCTGTGCTTGGGCTGCGAATGACGTTGCAAACGATGTTGCAACTAAAGCCGAGCCAAGGAGTAATGCCTTTAGAGGTGTTTTAAACATAATTAATCTCGACGCCAAGTATGGTATTTTTCAAGCAAGTTAAGCACTTTTTCAGGTGCATGAGCGCGTTTCCACTCGCCTGCTGCGTATTTGTTACCTTCAGCCCAAGTAGGGTAGCTGTGTATAGTACCGAGTATTTTATTAAGGCCTAAACCGTGTTTCATTGCTAAAACAAATTCAGCTATTAAGTCGCCAGCGTGCTCAGAGACCACAGTAACACCGAGTATTTTGTCTTTGCCTTTGGGTGTAATTACTTTAATAAAGCCTTTTGTAGCGCTGTCGGTAATTGCACGGTCTAGCTCTTCAAATTCAAAGCGAGTAATTTCGTAGTCTATGCCTTTGTCTTTTGCGTCTTGCTCGTTTAAGCCAACACGTGCAACTTCTGGGTCAATAAACGTAGTCCACGGAATAACACGGTAATCTACTTTAAACTTTTTAAGGTGACCAAATAAGCCATTTACCGCTGCGTACCAACCTTGATGGGCTGCCACATGTGTAAACTGGTACGGGCCTACTATATCGCCTGCTGCAAAAATATTTGGGTATAACGTTTCTAGGTATTCGTTAGTTACAACAGTACGGTTTGTTTCTATGCCTAGCTCTTCAAGACCGTAACCTTTAAGGCGCGCACTTCGGCCAACAGCACATAATAGCTCGTCGTATTCAATCTCGATTTCTTGGTCGTTATGTTTAACAATAATGAATTTTTTACCATCGCGGGCTTCACAGCGCAGTGCCTGATGCGATGTTAAAATATTAACGCCACTTTCGGTTAACGCTTCGTGAGCAAAAGTAGACACTTCAAGGTCTTCTTTGATCATGATGCGCTCGCTCATTTCAATTTGCGTAACGCTTGAACCCAAACGTGCAAAGCTTTGTGCTAATTCGCTACCTATTGGACCACCACCAAGCACTACAAGCTTTTTAGGTGCCTCATCTAGCTCTGCAAATTTATTCCACAATGTATCGCTTGTTACATAGCCTGTTTCTTCAATACCAGGTAGTGGCGGTACAAATGGGCGTGCGCCAGTGGCAATAACAATGGTACGAGCGGTTAACGTTTGCGTGCCGCCATCGTTAAGCTTAATTTCTACAGTCCACGGGTCTATTAATTTACCGTAACCTTTTACTACGTCTACGCCTAGGTCGGTGTAGCGCTCAACACTGTCGTGTGGTGCTACATCTGCAATTACTTTATGTACACGTGCCATTACTTTTTTAAACGAAAATTGCGGTGTCGCATTTTCTAGGCCGTAGTTTTCACCATGGCGAATTTGCTCTGCAATTTTAGCGCTTTTAATAACGGCTTTACTTGGAACACAACCGTAGTTTAAACAGTCGCCGCCCATTTCGCCCGCTTCAATAAGGGTTACTTTTGCTTTAACAGCAGCAGCAATATAACTTGTTACCAAACCACCTGCGCCGGCACCAATAACAATCATGTTACGGTCGAATTTTTTAGGCTTAGTGTAGTTTTTGTATACGCGACGTTTTTTAAACACGTTTAAGATTCCTTTTGCAATGAAAGGGAATATACCCAATAAAGCGAATGATAAAATTAAGTTGAATGATAAAATTCCAGATAAGCTATCTATTTTGGCCAGTTGCGTACCTGCATTAACAAATACAAATGTACCTGCTAGCATACCTAGCTGGCTTACCCAGTAATAAGTCCATGACTTTATTGAGGTAACACCCATTAGTAAGTTGATTAAAAAGAACGGAAACACCGGTACTAAACGAAGAGTAAATAAGTAAAATCCACCTTCTTTTTCAACGCCTGCGTCAATTGCAGCTAAGCGCTCAGGAAAGCGTTGCTTAATAGTGTCACGTAGTAAGTAGCGCGATACTAAAAAGGCAAGTGTTGCGCCAATAGTTGATGCAAAAGATGCAACCAATAAGCCTTCAACTAAACCAAACAATGCACCTGCTGCAAGTGTTAAAATAGCGGCGCCCGGTAAAGAGAGAGCCGTTACCACTACATACAATAAAAAGAACCCACCAATAACGAGTAGCGGTGATTGCTCTTTGTAATCGCTAAACTGATCCATCGACCCTTTTAAGCCATCAAGCGTGAGTAGTTGGTGTAAGTCAAAATGAAAGAACAGGCCGACGGCGGCCGCTGCAATCAATAATAAAAATATTTTTTTAATCATGCTCTCTCTCTTAAAAACTATGTGTAAGCGTTAGCTTGGCGTTTATTGGCAACTCAGGAAAAGCTAAAGTTGCACCAAAGTAACCGCCTTCAAATACTGGGCGCCAGTTTTTTTGATTCGTTATGTTGTTCACATCTAATCGTAACTTGGTACTAGGTGTAAAAGCATAGCTAGTATTTACGTTTAGTGTGTACTGATCACGAATTTTTACCGTCGCCAAAAAGTCTAATGGGTAACTCTTTGTATATAGACCTGAAAAACCCGTTTGCCATTTCGAATTAATTGAATAATTTCCGTTAAAGCTGAACGATTGCTCAGGGATGCCCTGCACACGGGTGTTTGATGGTGCAAAAGCGGTAAAGCTAGGTGCGCCAACACTGGTACCTTCAATAATATCTGGACGTGAGTTGTCAAATGCATCAGCGACTTGTGCTGAATCTTGGCTACTTGCAGAATTATCGTAGCGAGCGTCAATATAGCTGTAGCCAGCACTTAGCCAATAAGGGTAAGCATCATAAAATACTTGGCTTTCAAAACCGGTAGTACGAATACCGGTATTACTCCCATCGCGATTACGTAAGCTGCGTCGTTGGCTAAACACTGCACCGTCGGCGTACCAATCACTGTCGGTTGGTGCGTATTTTAAACCAAATTCAACTAAGGTATTTTCGGTTGAAAAGTTTTGCGCGCTAATCGTGTTGTCGCCACCAAGAGACGTGCCGCCAGCCATACTATTTGATGTGGCTTCGTTATAACTTGCTGCGCCATAAGTGGTGTAATCAGCGTTTAATCGGTAGTTAAAACTCACTTGGCCCGAATGTAGTTTATCGTTAATGCTATCGCTGGCTGCAATTTCACCCTCTGGTGCTATTGGGTCATGTGCGTCTACATCATAAAAATCAATGCGGTAGCCAACACTCGTATGAAACTTATCTGTCCAATCTGAATCTTGCTGAATAGCAAAACCTGTTTGCCATGAACGTGAATCTGTCGTGTCTGATAAGTTAAAGTCGCCGTTGCCGTCGTTATTAATATCGTACTGACCACCTGGAGATACAAATACACCAGGACTAATTTCAATTAAACGCGCTTGTTGTTCTGTTGTTAAAGGAATACGACGATTTGAAATTGGGCCTGTTAAGTCAATAGGTAAGTCGGCTTCGGAGGTAAATTGGCTGTAACCTAATACACGGTTGTAACGTACATCAAATGCAAAAATGGTTTGCTGTTCGCTATTCCAAAGGTAAGTAAGCTCAGTACGGTTTTGCGCTGTATCAGCACCGTCTATAATTTCAACAAAGCTATTTTGCGCAATTTCTTCACGTTGTAAGTGCTGAAAATAGGTAATGTTTTTAATTGATGCGTTGTTAGAAAGCTCACGCTTATAAATACTGTGCAGTAAATACGTGGTGGCTTCGTTTTGATTATCAGGGTCGGTAAGTACAGTACTACGGTCAATTTTAACTTGTCCAGTAGGTGAAATAATTGAACCTGCTGCTGGTACCGTGCTGCCGTTTGCTTGCACGCCTTGGCCGGTAATATAAAGGCCACTATCTATTAGCGCTTGAGTAGGGCGATTAATGCCAGCGTTATCGGTAAATTCAACTTGGTATAACTCAAAGTTAATATCCCAGCTGCTTTTGTCATCGGGTAATACACGTAATGATGCAAATAAGCTGTCGCTTTTTGTGCCCGAAAAGTCGTAGTAACTGCCGTTATCAATATGTTCAGCGCTTACTCTAAAACCTACTTTGTCTTTTACAATGGGTGCACTGTAATCAACTAAAACGCTGTATTGATCCCATCGACCTGCAGATACAGTTGCTTTGCCTTTGCTTTCATCCGTAGATGCTTTTTTAGAATGTAAGTTTACAAAACCACCGTTGCGTTGGCTTGAGCCAAATAATACTGGCGGCGCGCCTTTAACTACATCTATTTGTTCTATAGAGTTGAACGATAACGGCACACCAAAGCCATTATTACCAGCTTGACGACGTGTACCATCTTGAAAAAGCTCACCCAGTTGTCCACGAATAGTAGGTAAACTGGGTGCGCCAAAACCACTAGCTGAATACGTATTTGGGCTTACTGCGAGTACGTCTTGTAGGCTCGTAATATTAAGTTGTTCTATTAATTCGCTTGAAATAGGCGTTACTGAGCGTGCTATATCTTGTAGGGCTAAGTTGTCACCAAAAGGTCCATCAACTGTTGCATCCTTAACCGAAAGCCCTTGAGATTTAATAACTTGGCCTGCCACCTCAATACGCTCTATTGCGCCATCTTTTGTTGTTTTTGATTCTTCGGCTGCAAAAGCATTAAGTGGTGTATTTAGTATTGTGGCTAGGGAAAGTGCTAAATATGCGTGTTTCAAACGTTTTCTCTCTACGGTTAAAATGTTGTTGGCGATAAAGACCGAAGGCTATAAAAATAACTTTCAGTTAATTTGTGTTTCTTTTTTGTTTTTTAGAACATAAGCCTAAGCAAGTATTTTAAAGTAGTACTTAAGTGCTTTAATTTAATCGTTTATGTAAATAACTGCTTTTTAAGATATTTTTAAGCATAGTATACTTTTATAAAGCATGTACGGCACTGTTTAAGTTTTATCAACAAAGACTTAAAGCGGATCGTTAATAAAAATAATTACTATTTTTTGAAATAAAAATTAAGTTATACGGTCTAGGTTACTTCATCGTTTATTAATATTTATTTAAGGAAGTTTTATGACAGGCTCAATCAATTCTGATGTTCAAAGCCGTTTACAATGGTCACTTTTATCTTTGCGTTTAGGCGTGTTTATTGTAATGGTTATGTGGACGTTTGATAAATTCGTAAATCCTGGTCATAGCGCACGTATTTTTGAACATTTTTACGGTATTAGTGGCTCATCTGATATTGTTGCTTATGTAATTGGTGCTCTTCAACTTGTTTTAGTGTTGGCATTTTTAGCGGGTATTAAAAAGCGCGTTACTTACGGTATCATTTTTGTAATGCACGGCTTATCTACGCTTTCTTCGTACAATCAGTATATAGACGGTTTTAACAACTTATTATTCTTTACAGCGTGGCCAATGTGGGCAGCGTGTTTTGCACTTTACTTACTACGTGACCAAGACGTTAAATTTACTGTAAAGTAATCAAAACTAATCGTTATAAGCCGACAGAGCTGTAACTAAAAAGTACACGGGGCTAAGTTATTTACTACTTCGGCCCCGTATATAGCCTTTCGGCAATTCTCCTCGTAACCCAATTTCTTAGTCATCCTTTTAAAATAAATTTTTCATTTTATTTCAGTCTCAATATTGCGTTAGATCAAATTTAATACATTTTTAAGAACAATATCGACTGCTTTAGTTTATGTTAGCTATATGGTTAGTCGGTTTTAAAAATTATTCAACTCAATGTTGTATAGAAGGCTTGCATGAAAAAGGTCAAAATTTCGTCGGCGCATCAGTCATTAAATCGTTCAGCAAATAAACCAACAAACAATCAAAATAGTGATGAATGGAGTAACCTCGATTTAGCACAATTTCAAGAAAAACTAAAAACATCACCCGACGGGTTAAGCCAAATTGACGCAACACAAAGATTGGTACAATACGGGCCTAACGAACTAGTCGAAGAAAAAACAAACTTATTACTCAAATTTTTATCTTACTTTTGGGGGCCAATACCGTGGATGATCGAGGCCGCTATTATTTTATCGGCACTTGCTAAACACTGGGCTGATTTTTTTATTATTTTGGTTTTATTGTTATCTAACGTATTGGTAGGTTTTTGGGAAGAGCACCAAGCGGGCAATGCAATTGCTGCATTAAAAGCAAAATTAGCAAATAAGGCGAGAGTACGCCGCGATACTCAATGGCAAAACTTAAATGCCAGTGACCTTGTGCCAGGCGATGTTATAAGAATGCGTATGGGCGATATAGTGCCTGCTGATGCGCGTTTGTTAGATGGCGATACAGTAGAGGTCGATCAATCATCACTTACGGGTGAGTCGTTACCGGTTATAAAGTCGGCGGGTGAAACTGTTTATTCTGGCTCTATTATCCGCCAAGGTGAAATAGAGGCAATAGTATACGCGACCGGTGCAAATACCTTTTTTGGTAAAACAGCACAGTTAGTACAAGGGGAGCGAACTGCAAGTCATTTTCAGCGAGCAGTGCTTAAAATTGGTAATTATTTAATAATGCTTGCTGCGGCTTTAGTACTGCTTATAGTTATTGTTGCTTTGTTTCGCGATGATCCAATGATCACCACATTACAGTTTGCACTCGTATTAACCGTTGCGGCAATACCAGTCGCCATGCCAACAGTGCTATCAGTTACCATGGCTGTAGGCGCTCGTTTATTGGCTAAAAAGCAAGTGGTTGTAACGCGCTTAGCTGCAATTGAAGAGCTAGCGGGTGTTGATATTTTGTGCTCTGATAAAACAGGCACACTTACGCAAAATTTATTAACGTTAGGCGACCCGTTCTGTGTTGATAATGCACTTAATGGAGTAACCCGCGATGACGTTATATTGAACGCCGCATTAGCATCTCGCTCAGAAAATAACGATCCGATTGACTTAGCAGTATTACAAAGTGTAAAAGCTGAGCATCATCTAGATTCCTACCATATAGAGCATTTTCAACCATTTGATCCTATAAGCAAACGCACTGAAGCGTCAGTTAAAAATGCTGATGGCAAAACGTTTAAAGTGACCAAAGGTGCACCGCAGGTTATTTTAGCTTTGTCGGCTAATATTGAGACAGTTAAAACTCAAGTTGAGGCGTCAATAGATGAATTTGCAGCACGTGGGTTTCGCTCTTTAGCGGTTGCTAAAACAGACGGTCAGGATAAATGGCAATTTATAGGTGTATTGCCGCTTTTTGATCCACCGCGTGAAGAGGCAATACAAACCATTGCCGATGCAAAAGAAATGGGTATGAGCGTTAAAATGGTCACCGGCGACCAAGTGGCGATTGCACGCGAAACTGCCAGTAAACTCGGTTTAGGAACGAATATTTTAGATGCCAGTGGTTTTGGTGCCGTTGAGCATCATAAAACAACGCAGCTAGATGACTCTATCGAGAGCGCGGATGGTTTTGCGCAAGTATTCCCTGAGCATAAATACCATATTATTGATGTGCTACAGCATAGAGGGCACATTGTTGGTATGACCGGAGATGGCGTAAATGATGCGCCAGCACTTAAAAAAGCTGACTGTGGTATTGCTGTATCGGGTGCTACAGATGCAGCGCGTTCAGCGGCATCAATCGTATTAATGACCGATGGCTTGTCGGTTATTATTGATGCAGTTAAAGAGAGCCGAAAAATCTTTCAACGCATGAACAGTTATGCAATTTACCGCGTTGCAGAAACACTTCGCGTATTACTGTTTATGACCATGGCGATATTAATTTTTAACTTTTATCCGTTAACAGCCGTGATGATAGTGATGCTTGCTTTACTTAACGATGCCGCCATTTTGTCTATTGCGTACGATAATGTGCATTATCAAAATAAGCCCGAAACATGGAATATGCGGCTCGTTTTAGGGATCTCTTCAGTACTGGGGATTGTAGGGCCAATAGCTGCCTTTGGTTTGTTTTATTTAGGCGATAAAGTATTTGAATTTGACCGCCCTCATCTTCAAACATTAATGTATTTATTACTTTCTGTAGCAGGGCATTTAACTATATTTTCTGCGCGTACTCGCGGTCCATTTTGGTCAATTAAGCCGTCAAATATATTAATGGCAGCGGTATTTGGTACGCAAATAATAGCAACGTTGATTGCTGTTTACGGCGTGTTTATGACTCCACTAGGATGGGGATGGGCATTTGCTGTATGGGCATATGCCTTGGTGTGGTTTTTTATTAATGATGGCTTAAAACTAATTGCCTATAAAGTTTTTGATCCAACAGAAGCTCCCTTACTAGAGAAGAGTTAGCACATAGGCTTAAAAAATGGTTATAAGCCAAGTGGCTTATAACCAATAAGTACACAGGGAGTGTATATAAGATAGTTCAATTATGTGTGAGTAGAGTTACTCACAAATAAAAAGTATTAGTGCATTGCATCGTTATACTGCTTTGCCAAGCTTTGTTTTTGCCCTTCGGTTAATGCTTTACCCGCTAATTGAAATACTTCATGTTCTTCTTCACTCAGATGATGGTGCACTAAATGATGCAACTTTTTAGCTGCAACTAACCATGCAGACGAGCTCATTTCGGTATCTTCAAGTTGTTCAATTAATTCATCAATTTCGTGATGTTCAGCTACGCTGTGGCGCGCTTTTTCGTGTGTTAAGTCATCAAACATAAGGGGGTTATAAAAGTAACGTTCTTCAAATTTTGCGTGATCTTCTAATTCTGTTTTTAGCTCATCCATTAGCTTGTGGCGCTGCTCTGTGTCGCCGTGTGTTTGAATAAGTGCATCTACCAATTCTCGTTGTTTGTCATGATCGTGACGTAGTGCTTCAAAAATATTCATAACTAATCCTTTTACAATTTATTTGCTTATACCTTTAACAAGCAAACTAAATGCCAAACCTTAAATTATTGTATTTTATCGCTTTTTATTTTAATTTTTTGTTTTTCAGTGTTGGTACTGTAAATTTTACAGTGATGTGAGTGCAATAATTTCAGGTTTTTAAATAGCGAATTTATAGGCACAGGCAAGGCCTCTACAGATGCTTACAAATATTTACTGGCTGCATATTTTATTGTAGTGATAAAGTAGCAGCATTATTTAGGTACAACTTATAACGATTACCCCATACTTATGTGCCTTATAGAGTTTTAATTCAGAGGATAGTTTAAGGATGAACATAAAAAGCCCCGTCGCTGCATTATTACTGTGCGCTTTATTAAGTGCATGTAGTACAGCCCCGCGTTCAGACCCTAACTTTTGCATTGAAGAGGCTGAAATGGTTGATCGAAATGACGCTCAAACAAGCACAGAGGTTTATAATCAATGCATAAGCGCGCAAATAAAAAAAGATGAAAAAAACGACACTTTCTTTGATGCAGTGGGGGCGTTCTTTTTTGAATTTTTTGTAATGGTGGTAGAAAAGTAAATACGGCTAACTTTCAGCTATAGTCTAAAGCAAATAAGTTGCGTAAAAATAGGATTAGTTATGAAGCAATTTTTGATAACAATTTCACTTTTATTATTATTAAACGGCTGTGCAGCGCAACCTTATGCGGGCTCAGCAAAGTGCATGGAACAAGCTGATATTGCATACGAAACCGACACACTTAAAAATGAGCCATTAGATAATGAATGCAAAGCTACAAAAGTAAATACGCCTAATAAAGAGCTTGAGAATCATGGCTTGGTTGATCGAAGCCTTTTACAGCTAATGGTTAGTTTTTTAAATAGCGTATTTTAATAGTAAAAATATAATTAAATAAGGTATGTATGAGGGAAGAACTAAGAGCAAAAATAATTACCGTATGCGATAAAAAAATAGCCAGCAAAGGCGAAAACGTTGGGCTTTCTTTTTATGCATTTTTTGCCAATAAAAACGACAACCCAGAGCTACTCATGGAAGCAGCTACTTGGTGGATACACATTCATAAATTAGATCATTTTGTAAAAGCAAAGACCATCAAACAAATGATCTTAGATAGGCTTTAGCTTAAAAATCTGCGGCTACTTCAAACTCTAATCGTTTAAGCGTAATTGGGTGAGTAAATGCTAAGTATTCTGCATGTAAATGTAATCGTTCGGCTTTTTGCCCGTAATGTGTGTCGCCTATAATTGGCATGTTTAAACCTAAGCTGTGCGCGCAATGCACTCTTAATTGATGAGTTCGCCCTGTTTTAGGGTATAACTGTAATCGGGTAATATTGTTGTTACGCTCTAAAACCTGCCAGGTAGTAAGTGATGGCTTACCATGCTTGTAACACACCATTTGGCGCGGTTTATCATCAAAGTCGAGCACTAAGGGTAAATCAATTACTCCGCTATCCTCAGCTACATTACCATTAACTAATGCGACATAACGTTTATCTATGGTGCGGTCAATAAACTGCTTTTGCAGTGCTTTGTGCACGCGTTTATTAAGTGCGATCATCAATAATCCAGAAGTCGACATATCTAATCTGTGTACAATTAGCGGCCCTGAAGCCTCTGGAAATTGCGTTTTTATGCGCATATATACTGAGTCTTCAATATTTACGCCAGGTACCGATAAAAACTCTGCAGGCTTATTTACCACAAGTAAGTCATCATCTTTATAAATAATACTTAAATCTTTACCTTGGGCTGGGTTGATAAGTAGCGGGTTGTTTTCAACATTTAAGCCTTTTAGCATATGCCCGAGTATTGGCTGACATTTACTGTAACAAGAAGGGTAGTAGTTTTTATGCTGCCTAATTGCTGACTTAGGCGCGGCTCCCCACCAAAACTCTGCCATAGCAATTGGTTTTAAATCGTGCTTATAGGCGTATTGTAATAATTTAGGCGCTGCACAATCGCCAGCACCCGAAGGTGGAGTGTGCTCTGGTAGTGCTGCAAAAATAGCATTTAAATCTGTAGTTTCACCATTTGCATTTAAAAATTGGTACTGCGCAAATAACTTTTTTTGTAAGCTTTTAGAAAGCGTTTTACGGCGTTTTTTCAAATGAGCAATTTCATCAGTAATATTAGTGTGTGTTTGCTGCAGTGACTCGATTATATTTTGCCAATAGGCTTTAAGTGCCAGTAGTTGCTTTTTTTCTACGATGCTTTGTCCTGCAAGCTTATTTTTTAACTGCTCAAAATCACTTTCGCTAAGCTCTAATTCGCCTTCGGTACGTTGTATTTTACGTTGCTGGCGACCGGCTTGCATTACTGCCTGTTGGGCTAATAGTGCTTGTTGGTAGCTTTGTGTTGCATCATCAAGTTTGCTATTAACTTCATGCAGTTGTTCGCTATTTTCTAATTGCTCAATTTGAGCATTAATATCGTTAATTATTTTACTTTGAGCCAAATAGCTATCGTCCTGCAGCTGCATGCTAGAAACTGGCGGTACAAAGTTAATATTGGCTTTATCACCTTCAATTTGCCCCGAGTAAGCACTTAAAAAGCCTAATTGTTGCTTAGTATTTTGCACCACTAAAACCCCAAACATTTTACCGGCATTTTCTGCTTTTAAATGCGTTAACGTTTCAAGTTGTTGCTGTAATTGTTTTGTGGCTGCTACAGCTAATGGTTGCGGCTCGTAATAAAAAGGGAAAGTAAACTTTTCAGGAAGCGCGAGAGAATCAATATTTTGAGAAAATAATGTAAAGCACGAAGCAGAATTTGACATAGAAGTAAGAGAAAAGCATTCAGTAAAATAATTGAGCGCATAATAACATATTCATAGTTAAGCCACTAAAAATCTCGCACCCGCATATTCATAAACACTTTAAAGCGGACATTCATGTGTTATGTATCAGTATGGGTGCGCAGCAAACCTAGGAGTATCGTTTGTTAGTAAAGCCTCAGTAGTAATATATCTATCATTATCAAAATATTTAAGCTTATTGCTTCTCACTAATTAAGCGCATTTCGAAGCGAAAACTTACCGGGTAGATCAGAGGCAAAAATCAATTTACAGAATAGCTGAATATTTAGGAGTTCTTTATTATGAGTCAAAATATTGCAAGTTTTATCACTAAAACCCTTGAACAAGCAGGCGTAAAGCGCATTTGGGGAGTAACTGGCGATTCACTTAACGGCATTAGTGAAAGCCTGCGAAAAATGGGCACAATTGAATGGCTAGGCACTCGCCATGAAGAGGTTGCCGCATTTGCAGCCGGTGGCGAAGCGCATTTATCAGGCGAGCTTGCGGTGTGTGCGGGTTCTTGCGGGCCAGGTAATCTTCATTTAATTAACGGCTTATTTGATTGTCAGCGTAATAATGTACCGGTATTAGCTATTGCCGCACACATTCCTTCATCTGAAATTGGCAGTAGTTATTTTCAAGAAACCCATCCGCAAGAATTATTTAAAGAATGCAGTGTGTATTGTGAAATGGTGTCGAGCCCTGAGCAAATGCCGTACCTGCTAGAAACCGCAATGCGACAAGCAATATTAAAAAAAGGTGTAAGCGTACTTGTATTACCTGGCGACATTGCATTAAAAGATATGCCTAAAGCTATCAAGCCAAAATGGAACGTGCCAAAATCAGCAACGTATACTCCCGCTTTATCTGATATTGAAGCAATGGCGACTCATCTTAATAAAAGTAAAAAAGTAACCTTATTATGTGGTGCTGGTTGTAAGGATGCCCACGACGAAATTGTTGCGCTAGCCAAAAAATTACAAGCACCGATTGTGCACGCCATGCGTGGTAAAGAATTTATTGAATACGATAACCCTTACGATGTTGGAATGACCGGATTTATTGGTTTTGCGTCGGGCTATCATGCAATGCAAGAAGCCGATACGTTACTTATGATTGGTACGAGTTTTCCTTATCGTGCGTTTTATCCCGAAAATACCACCATATTGCAAATTGATAATCAGGCAGCGTCACTCGGGCGACACGTTCAAATTGATTGTGGCGTATTAGGCGATACAAAAAATTCAGTGACCACACTGCTTGATTATATTAAAGGTGAACGCACAAGTTCGCATTTACAAAAGAGTGTTAAAAATTACAAAGAGTCGAGACAAGATCTCGATGAACTTGCCAGTGGAAAAACGACGCAAAATTTAATTCACCCGCAATATCTAACGCGTTTACTAAACGATAAAGCAGCCCAAGATGCTGTGTTTACTTGTGATGTAGGTACCCCAACAGTGTGGGCTGCGCGTTATTTATCAATGAACGGTAAGCGCCGTTTAATAGGCTCGTTTAACCACGGCTCTATGGCAAATGCGATGTCGCAGGCAATGGGCGTTCAATCTGTAGATAGAGACCGCCAAGTAATTGCAATGTGTGGTGATGGCGGATTTTCGATGTTAATGGGTGATTTAATCTCGCTTAAACAGCTTAATTTACCTATAAAAATAGTTGTTTATAATAATCGCTCACTTAGTTTTGTGGCGATGGAAATGAAAGCCAGTGGGTTTTTATCAAGCGATACTGATTTAGAAAACCCAAGCTTTGCTAAAATTGCAGAAGCCTGTGGCTTAAAAGGGATTCATGTGGACGACCCTGAAAAATTACCATCGGCAATGGACGAAATGATGGACCATTCAGGGCCTGTTGTTTTAGAAGTCGATACTGCAAAGCAAGAGCTTTCAATGCCGCCGCAAATCAAATTAGAGCAAGCAAAAGGCTTTAGTGTTTACATGATGAAAGCGTTAATAAACGGCAAAGGAAACGAAATTATAGAGCTTGCCAAAACTAACTGGTCACGCTAATTAAGTAATTTTCCTATTGAGCTGGTTAGCCCTTTAGGAAAATATGAATTAATAATATTAAGACTCCATTTGGAGTCTTATTACTTATTTTATGAACGTAAAAATAGGGCTTACAGGTAAGATTTTAAGTATTAAAGTAGATCATTAGATTGGCTATAAGAATGGTAAACTAATAGGGCATTACAGTTTAGCTGTTGAGTCAATTAAGTGTTTGTAAAAGTAGGTATAGAGCGTTGATTAAAATTGAAGACTTTTCTTTAGCATGGCGCTGGATTAGCGCATCCCATGGTGATTTTTCTAAAGATACATTAAACAAACTTATTCCGTTGAGTGAAGAGCAAGCAAGGGCATTAATTGCCACCACTCCCATTAACTTTCCGGTTGGCGCAAAAAGATTCGACTCCACAGAAGGAAATGAATTAACCCGCCAATGGTTAATAAGCTTAGTGAATGATTCGCAAACAGTAACAATTTGTTGGGATCAAGAAACAGCATTAACCCTTCCTTGGCTAACTTTTTGTGATCACTGGGATGATTTTTGCTATCCATCAAGTAATGATATAAATCTGTATTTAACCTGAACTCTGGTTAAGAGATTTACTAAAGTATTGAATCATAGTGATATTTAAATTTATTTTCTCTAGCCAGAGATTTTTAGTGAAAACAAGGCGAATTTACGCGTCAATAGCTGGTCTATTGCAAGTAAATTCAACGCAGTTAGCGCTGAAAATAGCTGCTTGAGATAGATTTATTATCCAGAAGTTCAGGTTATTTAGAAAGCGGCGAACTATTTTTACGCTGGAATCATTATGAGGTTTTTGAGTTTGACTCAAGTGCAATGTAATACTTAAAATTAAGTACTCGCTTTACTCAATCGAAGTAAAGCGAGTTATCAATATGATTTACAAGCTCTTTTTAGGCGGTAAGGCTACGTTTGCAAATATTAGCCCTGCTACAAGCGACATAAATATTAAAAACGTTTGTTGGCCTATGTGCTCTGCGTATACAAAGTCTTGGCCTTCAATAAGTGAGTTTAAGCCAATATACGTTTTGCTACCTGGTACTAATACTATTAAGCCTTGCATAGCCACAATAGAGGCGGGCGCATTAGCCACACGGTTAAACAAGTTACTAAATATACCTACCGATAAAGCACCCACAAACGTACCTAATGTGTAATCAAGGTACATAGCTGAGCCAATGCTGGTGCCATACGCTATAAAGCCTGATGCAATAGACCAAACTGCGTGTTTAAGTTTGGTTCTAAATATAACGATTAGGCTGCTACAAAGTAAAAATATAGCCAGCCATGCGGTCCACTTTGGTAATGGTTCAGGTTGTACAAAATCGGCTTGCCCAAAGAGTGCAAAGCCAATACCTATGCCAATAAAACCGCCAAAATACAGTTTAAATAGCAGCATAAACGAGTCCATTACTCGCGCAGTACCAGAGACTAAATGCCGCGCTGCCAGCTCTGCTAAACCAAGTGCAAGTGCTAAACCGGGTATAAATACAATAATGGCGGAAAGTACCACCAAACGTATGTTTATTTCGGGCGTTATATACACGCTTACGGCGCAGGCAAGTACCGCCGATATTATGGCCACTAGTGGCTCAAGCATATGAGCTACACGCCTTGAGCGCCCCGACCAAAGCACAAACACATAAACCACTAAAGTAAGAAGCGATGACCAAATAACATCAGTCCAGCTAGTACCCATTAACATTGCAAACGCACCACCAGAGGTTGCAAACGCAACGCCCGTAATAAGTTTATTGTATGGGTTTGGCATAACAAAAATAGCGTCGAGTTGTGCATCGACTTCTTGCAAGCTTAGCTTGTCGTCAAGCATTTGATTTACTAAATCGTCGGTGTCGGCAAGTGAGCCTAAATCGTGATCGCCAGGGTCTACGCGTGCAACGTGGGTGTACTCGTCTTCGTGTCCATCGGTCCAAATAACAAACGTTACAGAGGTTGGCGACATAACAAACGACGATTTAAGTCCTAAGTACGTAGCTACTTCCATTAAGTGCGCTTCGAGGCGGTAAGCAGGCGTACCATATTTATGAAGCATCTTACCCAATTTAACGATAAATTTGCGTTTTTCTGTAAAGGTTGCAGTTTTCAAATCTTTTTGGACCAAATATTGCGATAACTAAGCTAAAAATATAGACAATACAGCTAAAACTGCCCACGTTTGATGGGCGCGATTTTAAACACTAATTGGTGTGTGTCTAGTCATTTTTAATCTAATTTTTTATTTTTTTCAGCTATCCATTGCGACATGTATTGAGTGCTGCGCATTGTATGATGTTTGAGCATTTGGCCTATGAAGTTTTTTTCGCGATGGGCGTTTAAATCGCTACTTATTGAATCAACTTTTTTAATTAACGCAGTGCTTAATTGGGCTTTGTTGTACAGTGTATTAAGGAGTGTATTGCCATCTTGCTGTGCTTGATCAAAGTCACTTTGATTGTCGTACATTTCAACAGCTGCACTTGCAAAATCATCGGCGGTGTTGGCTATTTTACCAGGCCATGGTAAATCGTTATGCATACCCTCTGCGCCAATATTGGTGGTAACGCTGGGTGTTTGCATAATCATGGCTTCAAGTAATTTACCTTTAATGCCGGCACCAAAGCGAAGTGGCGCTAAACATACGCGTGCGCTTTGCATTACATCAAATGCATTATCGGCCCAACCTTTTATTAAAAACCCTGTTTTAGGGTTATTTAGTGCCGTGGCTTTTGGTGGTGGATAAGAGCCATAAATATGTAGTTCTGCTTTTGGTAGCTGCTTGCGAATAAGTGGCCATATTTTTTGTAGGTAAAGTACAGCATCCCAGTTTGGCGCGTGTCTAAAGTTACCTATGGTCATAAAGTGCTGGCGCTGCTCAAACGTTTTTGTACTTGCAGGGAGTGAGCTTAAATCAACCATAAACGGTAAATGGTGTAATAAGCTTGGCTCTATTTTAAATACGCTGTTTAGTAGGCTCATTTCATAACTTGAAATAATTAAGCTTAGGTCGCAGCGTAAAATAGCGGCAATTTCGCGTTTTGCTATGTCTGAGTGTAAATCGCTGGTTGTAAACTCACGCTCACCTTTAAACGCTTCGTGGCGAGCGTTACGCAGACATTGTAAATCTTCGGTATCTAAAATTTTAATTGCTTGTGGGCAATGTTTATCGACGCGCCAGCCAAACTGTTCTTCCATCATAAAACGGTCAAACATTACTATATCTGGATTATAGGCTTTAACGTATTCGTCAAAGCTATCACAGTTTAGTGCAATGCTTTGACTGGTTATGCCGAAGTCGTCAAGATTTACCATGTGATCGGTGCGCTGCGCGGGCGTTGCAAATTCAACGTCCCAGTTTTGCGCTCTAAATGTATTTAATAACGACATCATGTGCGTTCCCGCAGCAGACGAATTTGGCTCTGGCCATACGTAGCCAATTACCAGCACTTTTTTCATTGGCTAGAATCTCTAATTTGTAAGTTTACATTTACCAGTGTTTTTACTGGCGGGGCTGTATTTTGTAGTAGCTCTTGCAGTATTAAAAGGCACCGCTTAGCTATATCAGTTGTACTAATAGCCACGGTGGTTAAGTGATTATTTATAACCGCGCTATTAGGAATGTGGTGGCAGCTCACTACTTTAATACAGTGATGTGTTAATGAGTTAATAGCGGCAATAACACCTTGGGCAATTATATCGTTTGCACACACAACCGCGTTTAATACTGGGTTGTGATTATACGCTTCTATAAAGGCATGCTTAGCGCTAAGTGCTGTGTTTACTTCGCAGTGAATGGGCGCAAAGGGTGTAATGCTATGCTGCGCGCACGCTGTATTAAAGCCACTTTGCAGTGCTTGTGAATCATTTAAAGTAAGTTCACTGCCTATAAATGCAATGTCTGTCACGCCTTGTGCGAGCAAATGCATGCTGGCTACATGGCTGGCTTTTTTATAGTCGGGTAACACACAAGGAGCTGAGCTAAAGGGCACCTCACTCATAAGAGTAATGACTTTGTGTTGTGCGCTGAGCGTATCAAGCCATTGGGCGCACGTATTAGCAACAGGGCAAATAATAAATGCAGCAGCGTTGTATTCTTTTAAGTTTTTAACTGCGTTTGCTTGTAGTTCAAGGCTATTATTACTGCTTACAATCATGGCTTGTAAGCCATTTTCGTTTAACAAAAGTTGTAGGCTGGTAGCAAGTTGCGCCATAGTTGGGTTTGTTAAATCATTTATAACTATGGCCACTAAGTTAGAACGCTTTGATCGCATAGCTGCAGCATCACGGTTATAAACGTAACCTAACTCATCAATCGCTTTTAATATTTTTTGTTTGCTGGCATTACCCACTTTATCGCTTTGGGTAAGCACTAAAGATACGGTTGATTTTGATACACCAGCACGCTTTGCAACATCAAAAATAGTGACGGATTTAGCTTTGTTATACATTGTATTTTATGTACCGCAGTGGTGAATAAATAGCGTTGTAGTTTAGCTTAATCAGCACTATTAAGTCATCTTTTAGAGCCGTTTAACTTACCTTAATACTTTATGAACAAAGCAAAACGTGTTTATATACGTCTATAAGAGTAAAAAATAACAAAAGGATAAAAACATGAGCGCTTTTAGGCTGTTAGTTGCCTTTATTTGTTGTGCGGCATTAGTGCCAACAAGTTACGCAGAGCAAGGGTATCAAACCCCGTCACCTGAGCTTGCCGCTTTGGTTGATGCTAAGTTAGCACCCACTAGTTACTTATCGAGCGATGGCCAGTGGCTAGCATTGTTTGAACGCAAACGCGTAGTAACCCTTGATGAACTTGCAAAAGAAGAGCTTAAGCTTGCGGGTATTAAGTTGAACCCCGCTAATTTTTCGCGCTCTCGTGTGAGTGCCAAATTTAGTGCGGTGGAGCTAAAGCACGTGCAAAGCGGCACGGTTATTAGCATTAATAACTTACCTAATGGCATTATTCGCTCGCCTAAATGGTCATCTAATAGTAAATATTTAGCCTTTGTTGTTGAGCAACCAACCCAAGCCAACTTATGGCTTTACAGTGTTGAAACCAAACAAGCAAAAGAGCTTTCAAGCGCTGCATTAAATTCGGTATTAACATCATCACCTTATAAATGGCTACCAGATAGCAGCGCGATAGTTGCAAACCTCGCTGTTAATTTTGGCAAGCCTAGGCTTGAAAATAACAGCCAAAATGTAGTGCCTGTTATTCAACAAAGTACCGGCGAAAAAGCACCAGCACGTACTTACCAAAATTTATTAACAAGCCCGTTTGATGAAGCGCAATTTAAGTTTTACGGCCAAGGGCAATTAGCTTACGTCACACTTGATGGCAATACACAAGCAATAGGTAGCCCTTCTTTATTTAAATCGTTTTCGGTGTCACCTGATTCTACCAATATTTTAGTTGCCGGTATTAATGAGCCGTTTTCGTATCAAGTGCCTTACAGCCGATTTGCAAGCACATGGCAAATATGGGGCATGCGCGGCTATGCATTAGCAGAGCTGGCAAAACAGCCACTTGCCGATAACATCCCACAAGGTTATGACAGTGTTCGCACTGGCCGCCGCGATTTTGAATGGCGAGCCGATCAAGGTGCTGAAGTTATTTGGGCCGAGGCGCAAGATGGCGGCGACATAAAAACCGACGTTGAGCATCATGATTATGTTTACAGCTTACGTGCACCCTTTAAACGCGAGCCTAAATTATTTGCCAAAGTAGAACGTCGTTATTCGGGAATAGAGTGGGGCAACGAAAACGTAGCCATGCTGACAGACTGGCGCTTTAGCGATCGGCAAGTTCGTACTTACATAGTGCAACCACGAAATGCCGACAGAAACCGCGTTTTATTTTCAGAGCGTAGTTATAACGATGCGTATAAAGACCCTGGTAATGCAATTTACGAGCGCAACGATTTAGGCGCAAACGTTATTAAAATTGTAGGTGGGCGTTATATTTACCTGCGTGGTAATGGCGCATCAGAGCAAGGTAATGTGCCGTTTTTAGATAGGTACGATGTTAAAACAAATAGCAGCAAGCGTTTATGGCAATCAAAAGCGCCATACTATGAGCGTGTACGTGCACTGCTTGACGACGAAGGTGAGCGATTTATTACTATTCGTGAATCTAAAACTGAGCAACCTAACTTTTTTATACGCGATTTAGGCAACGACACGCTAACGCAGCTAACTACATTTGCTCACCCATACCCTGCATTTAAAGGCGTAATAAAAGAGCAATTGCGTTATAAACGTGACGACGGTGTTGAGCTTTCAGGCACGCTTTATTTACCACCAGGGTACGATAAAACACAAGGCCCGTTACCTGTACTTATGTGGGCTTACCCACTTGAATACAAAGATAAAGCCGTAGCATCGCAAGTACGCGAATCGCCTTATGCATTTACCTACATTGGCTATTGGGGCCCAATGCCTTACCTTGCTAAAGGGATTGCCGTGTTTGACGACCCTAAAATGCCAATAGTGGGTATTGATGGCAGCGAGCCAAACGATAATTTTAGAGAGCAGTTAGTATCAAGTGCGCAAGCCGCAGTTGATGTATTAGTTAAAAAAGGTATTGCCGATAAAAATAAAATAGCCATAGCAGGGCACTCATACGGTGCATTTATGGTTGCTAACTTGTTGGCTCATAGCGATTTATTTAAAACGGGTATTGCCCGCAGTGGCGCGTATAACCGCACATTAACGCCGTTTGGTTTTCAAGGAGAAGAGCGTGATTTTTGGCAAGCACAAAGCGTGTACGCTAATATGTCGCCGTTTTTCCATGCTGAAAAAATTAACGAACCAATGCTGATGATCCACGGTCAAGAAGATCCCAATTCGGGAACTTTCCCAATGCAAAGCGAGCGCATGTACGCTGCACTTAAAGGGCTAGGTAAAGACGTGCGTTTAGTCATGCTCCCTTACGAGGCACATGGTTACCGCGCGCGTAAAAGCTTATTACATGTATTGTGGGAACAAGAACAATGGTTAGATAAGTATTTGTTAAATGATACAGCAGAGCCAGTAGAGGTAATTACCGAACCAGTGACAAGTGCAGGCGAATAGATGCTTACACATACACAGAGGTGCAAGAAGCTCCACCCTCAATCTCACGGCACTTTCCCAATGCAAAGTGAGCGCATGTACGCAGCCCTAAAAGGTTTAGGTAAAGACGTGCGTTTAGTCATGCTCCCTTACGAGGCACATGGTTACCGCGCGCGTAAAAGCTTATTACATGTGTTGTGGGAACAAGAACAGTGGCTAGATAAGTACTTGTTAAATGATAAAGCAGAGCCAGTAGAGGTCATTACTGAACCCGTGGTAAGTACTGGGCAATAGTAATAAACATGAGTAAGTAACAGCGCGGCTACTTATAGCCGCGTTTTTGCTTTTAATATGAGAGTAAATTAATGATTGATGTAGCAGCACTTGCGGTTTTTATTCCTACGTTCTTTTTTGTGTCGATAACGCCTGGTATGTGTATGACCCTTGCCATGACACTCGGTATGAGCATTGGCGTGCGCCGCACATTATGGATGATGATAGGCGAGCTGTTAGGCGTAGCAACCGTTGCTATAGCTGCGGTATTAGGCGTTGCAAGCGTAATGCTAAATTACCCAGATGCGTTCGCTATTTTAAAGTGGGTAGGCGGTGCGTACTTAATTTATATTGGCGTTAACATGTGGCGAGCCAAAGGCAAAATGTCGGTCGATACCTCAAAACCAAGTGACGTAAGTCGGAAGTCGTTATTTACGCAAGGTTTTGTAACCGCAATTGCTAACCCTAAAGGGTGGGCGTTTATGATTTCACTATTACCGCCCTTTATTAGTGTTGAGCACGCAGTAGCCCCTCAGCTTTTAGCACTGCTTGGCGTTATAATGACCACCGAGTTTTTAAGCATGTTGGCTTATGCAACAGGTGGCAAAAGCCTACGTTTATTTTTAGCCCGTGGCGATAACATCAAATGGATGAACCGAATAGCGGGCAGCTTAATGGCTGTAGTAGGTGCGTGGTTAGCATTGGGCTAATTATTAAGGTTCTCTAATTAATATAACAACCCTAACTTATATTAGGGTTGTTATGAAACGCTTATTTATCTAGCGCTTTAAGCTCATCAGTTGTTGTTTTTAATCTGAACTCACGATAAAGCATATCTTCATCATTAGGGCTTAAATTCTTTCCTGACGTTTCGATTAATTTATCAAATAAAGGCTTAGTATTTTCCATAGTTACAAGCGCACATAACTGCTTCTTTCCATCTAAGCGAGCAAAACCAATTTCTTTAGCAATAGCTCCTACTAAACTTTGCTCAGCTACCTGTTTACTTATTTGAGTAAATGATGAATTAGTCGTCGTTGAGTCTTGCTGTTGAGATTGTTTGTTTATTAGTGTATCCATTACTTGCGCTTTAGCACTAATTTGAGTTGCTAGATCTGCACGTGCATTGGCAATAGCTTGTGCTCTACTTGCAGCCATATTTCCTGTCCAGACTACACAGCTAGATGAAGCCAAACCGCCCTCGGGTGCTGTAGGTTGTAAAACCCAGCTTGGAACAGAATCGTTTTCAGCAAGAGGTTGAGACTGTTGTGGCGTTGTACCACATGCTGTAATAACTCCAGCAACTGCCAATATTAAAAGTTTATTTCGCATGATTTACTTCCTTATTGTTTAGGTTCCATTGTTCTAAGTTTTTTTGATATTGAATATCTAATTTACTTACCTTTTGTAAATACTTTTTTGTTTCGTCGTACGGTAAATTACTTACAAGTTGCGCGTACACACCTTCGCTATCTAATTGGTTTATTAAGACTACCGCTTTATTTATATTCGTACTTTTATTTAAGTTAAATGCCTTGGCTACATTACCAGCGCCAGTATTATAAGCTGCAATGGCACAATATCTTCGGCTTATAGGATTATTAATTTTGCGCAAATATCGGGTAGTTAAAATATCTAAGTATCCGGCACCGTAAGTTATATTAGTTTTCGGGTCGAATAACTCTTTAGCTGTTGGGGCTATATCTTTTTTAAATTGTCTGCGAGCAACATCTAAGCCTGCTGAATTTGGCACTATTTGCATTAATCCAAACGCTGGAATATGCGATTTTGCATTAGGATCAAATGACGACTCAGCATGTGAAATAGCTAATAGTAAAGATAATTGGTCTTTAGAAAATTGGCTGTAATAAGTAACAAAAGGTGCTACTTTTTTTTGTAGATAAGTATCGGGTAAAGCGAAAGTATGCGACTTAATGCGTTTGTAGGTAAGGTTTTGTTTTTTTGTTTTTTTAAGCGCATTGTTTAACTTACTAATACGTTGTTTTTTTTCTTTGGTAAGTTGCTCTTTTTGGGTATCAATTTGTGCTTTAGGTAATTGCTCGTTTTTATCTAAACTACTCAATGATTGCTCATGTTGAAAAGTAATTTCATTAATTAACGCGACTTCACTTTCATGTTCGTCTGGCTGTGCTTTTATATCAACTTTTGCTGTTTTTACTGCTTTATCGAGTAAGCTAGGGCTCTTAAAAATATCAGTTAGAACTGGCGATAATTTAACATTATTTAACAGTTGATTTGTTGCTAATAATTCTTCTTGAGAACTTTCTTTTAGCCCTGCTTCATTTGAGTCTTCAAGTGTTTGTACAGTCACTGTCGAATTTTGTTCATCAATAATAATACGTGTTTTTTTATCCGCACTATATTCAACACGCTCTAATAATGAACTTTGTATTGGTTTTGACCAGTTTTGCAATAATCCATCTCTAAATTTATCGTATTCCTCGAGATATGCTTGTCTGAATGCTTGATATTCCAACTGATGATCGTTTTTAAAAGTGGTCTGTTTTACAAGTTGCTGTTTTTTAAATTCTTCAAACGTCGGCGTTGTAGCCCCGCTGTAAGCACTAAATAAAGCAAAAAATAATAAAGTGTGACGCATTTTTTATCCTTAAAAATAAGCGTTAAATTCATACTTGGTCAGTAATGAATCAGAGATGTATTCACTAGATAGCTCAGAAACTGCATAAAATGTAGCCGCAGTGTTAGCAAGTATCTCGGTTGTTTTAGCTAAGGCTTTTTCATCGTCTTGAGTAAGCATTAACTCATCAAGTTTAAATAAAGCTTTTTGCGTTTCATCAAGTAATGGTGCGTAGTTACTAAAGCCAACGCTAAGGTTCAAAAACATACCTTGAGCATTTAACTGCTTTGACTGCATATAATATTTAATATTATGAGAATCAAAATAAAATTCGTTACTTGATTTTATAACATCGCTTAGACTATTAACTCTGAGCATTTTTTTATTAAAAGGAATTAAGGGGGTAAACTCCGGTACCATAGCTTTATCGTATTTTAAGCTGTGCACAGCGATGCCAACTATACGAGTATTTTTATTAATAAGTGTGAGTAAATATTTCGTATTTTTGTAATACCTATATTCGTAATCAGCATTCAAAGATGATGTTTTAATTACTTGCGGAATACCTATTTTTTTTTCAGCGTAAGGTAAATAGTTGCCAATATCTAGCGCAGTAATCTTTTTTTCTTCGATTTGGTTCGTAAAGTGAGTAACGAATCCGTCGTACCCTTCAATTATGAGTGCTTTACTATCGGCCCAATTTCCAAGACCCATTAAAGTAACCATAAGTAAAATAAAGTAACCTTTCAATTTAGCTAACAAAGATTTATTTTCTTCAGTGTTAGCCTCAGGCTCTAAGTTATTTCCTACAGACATTTTCATCCTTAAAATATAGTTTATCAGTGTTAAATATAATTGTTTAAAACATGGCTTAACATAATCGCTAATAAGAATCGATTGCAGTATTTTTTAACTTTACAATGCTATTTATTAAATTAGTTGTGCTGTCTTGATTTGCTAAATGAGTTAGCTCGGTTTTTGAGCGTTTAGAGTAGCTCAAACCTTTTCCTTCAAAACGTTGTTGCCAAATAGACTTTTTGCTTTGTGTATCTATTTGAAGTTTTAACTGTGTAATCACAAGTTTACTTTGTGCTTTTATTATCGAGTTTTTAACTAAATAGGTCACTTCGCAAGCCGAGTTTGTTAATTTATATCCATGCTGTAAAAGTTGCTCAGTTAATAACTCTGTAAGTTGAGAGCTATTTTCGCCCGTTACTTTTAAGCAACTATTTTTTGCGCCTAGCATCGCTTGTTGTTGTTTTATTTTTTCTTGTTGGCCTTCTTCAAGATCGGCTTTACTAATTGAAATAGCTGCATATACAGTACAGTTAATAGGGTCTACATAACGATCATATACTTTTGCGCTTTTTAATAGCTGATTGGTTTGAGACTCAATTACCGATTTGTAATCAGAATGGCTTACTGTGCTTGATGAGGTGTTTTTAATTATTTCTTTCACTGAAATATCAGTGTTTAGTAATTTTGCGAGCTCTTCACGAGCATTTTTAGCTGACCGACGTTCATCAATTGTTTTTAAACCAGAGCATTGTGAGGAGCCTGAACTAGCTAATTTTTCATCATCAACAATATCGATTCCTACCCACTTAGGTTGGGTATTTTTTGAATAGTATGAACTGCAACTACAATGTGATGCTGCATTAGTAAAAAAAGGGCTTAATGCTATAGCCGCTAATAGTAGTGAGAGTATTCTAGTAGTCATAGTTTCACCAATAGCAATAAGGCCTAACAAAAAGATGATAGGCCTTAACTTAAATTATAAACGGTTTGAGGTTGTTGCTAGAGTTAGCTTTGCGTTATCAGATTCACGCTCAGTAACTCTTACTTGGCCTTCAATAACAAACTTAAGTTCGTCAACATCTAATGTTAAGTTGCTCGCTTTATCATAATACGCTTTTGCTAATTCTAAATCGTTTGCTCTTTCTGCACACAGACCATTGTTATAGTTTATCGCTAATGATTCTGAATATTGGCTTTGGGCTTTGGCAAAGATTTTACAAGCGTTATCAGGCATGTCTTTTTCTGCAAACTCAATAGCTAGGTCTAATAACTCTTCTGCCTTATCAGTTAAATCTGAATCATCAGATTCCATTAATTCTATGTTTTTAGTTACTTGGTGTGGTGCAACATCTTGTTTTAATTCTTCTATTACAGCAGCGAGGGCTTTGCCTCTTAGCACTGAATCAGATGGATGAGGGTCGTCACCTTTACATACTTTACTACTAGATTGGTGTGAATATTGTTTAGTAAAAATAATTTGCCCTGTTTCTACAGATACAGCCTTAGGCATAAAGTATACTTTCGCAATTTTTTCTGAGCATTGAACCGTTACTTCTCTAGATTTTTCACACTTGTACCATTTATCACCTTTTTGTATACATTCACTGTCTTTTTCGTAGTAAGTAGAGGTGTCTACATCTGCTGTGTAACTAGCAGTGACAAGTGTATCTGCACCTGTAAGTTTACCTAAGCGGGTTCTATTTTTTGAGTTAGTGATATCGCTTTCATTGAACCGTTGTTGCTCTATAATTTTACTAAGCGAAGTTTTATCAACAAAGGTGAAGTAAGATTGGCCATTCACACGAATGCTTGAAAGATTTGTTTCAATTATACTTGTAGCCGCGCTTCTGTTACTTGAAATAACCGCAATACGTTTCATTTTCTCAGTGCCGCTTTCTTTTGCCGCTTCTGTATAAATAATAGGTAATTTAGCCGTTGTGAGGGAGTTATTTAAACTAGTAATACCTTTGTTAAGAGTGTCAGTAACTACACAGCCAGAAAGCATTATGCTTGATATTAAAGCGATTTTTATTCCCTTTATCATCTAATTAGTCCTTTATTAAGTTAGTGTTCATTTAAAGTGTTTTTAACATTTGTTACTGTGAGGGTCAACCATATAGATGAATATATACTTTTAAATAAGCCTTTATTCTTATTTTTAGATGAGTATATTACAGTTAATTAACTTAGAAAGCCCAAAATAAAGTTAGTAAGAAACTACAGTTAATAATCAGATTTATTAATTCATTATTTGTAAAACAGTTTGGCCTTATAGTTGGTTGACATTGTCAATCAATTTGCTATGGTAGACTTTGTCATCTAATTTAAAGCCTAAGGTATGCCTAAATGAGTACTCCTGTAACCGTAAATCTAGCACTAGTTGAGCCTAAAAAAACGCCTCTTATTTATAAAATACTGGTTATGGTAAGTATTATCACTCTAATCGGCGGTACTCTAACTGGCATTATGACTTATGTGAATGTGGGTGTTACAGAGCATTTTTATGCCGACTGGTTTACCTCGTTTATAAGTGCAGTATTAGTTATGACGCCTGTTGGTTTTGTAATGATAACCTTAATGCATAAGCTAGTTAATAAGTTATTGCCTACTAGTAGCGAGCTAAAACGTAATTTAGTTATTAGTGTTTTTATGGCGTTGATAATGGAGTCGGTGATGGCGTTTGTTACCGCTACTAACAATATTGGCTATGCAGATATGCGTGTATTTGTAACTGGATGGACTGAAGGGTTATTAGCCGCATTACCAATAGGTTTAACTATAATGCTGATAATGTCGGTTACAGTAAAACCTAAAATAGAACGTTTTTTAAAAAGCTAATAACAAAAAAGAGCCATTGGCTCTTTTTTATTATTTAGTGTTTAGTTGCTAGCTAAATTGCGCCATTCAAAAAGGGTGCTGTTCGGCTTATTTTAGATTGAGCCACATCGGTAGGTTTCCCTTGCGCCACTATTAACCCGCCTTCATCGCCTGCACCAGGGCCTATATCAATAACCCAATCACTATTGCTGGCTACTTGCATATCGTGCTCAACCATAATAACGGTGTTGCCGGCATCAACGAGCCCATTTAATTGCGCCATTAACATGGCCACATCTTTAGGGTGCAGGCCGGTAGTTGGCTCATCTAAAATATAGAGGGTATCGCCGCGTTGTGTGCGCTGTAACTCAGTGGCAAGTTTAATGCGCTGGGCTTCACCGCCCGAGAGTTCTGTAGCTGGTTGCCCCAAACGTAAGTAACCAAGACCCACTTGCAGCAACGCATTTAGCGCACGTAAAATAGCGGGTTCATCGGCAAAAAATGTATGCGCCGACTCAACTGTTAAATTAAGCACATCGGCAATGGTTTTATCTTTGTAAGTAACCTCAAGTGTTTTTTCGTTATAGCGTTTACCGTTACACACAGGGCAAGGCGAATACACACTAGGTAAAAATAAAAGCTCTACGCTTACAAAGCCAACACCTTCGCAGTTTTCGCAGCGACCTTTTTTTACGTTAAACGAAAAACGACCTGCATCGTACTTACGTGCTTTAGCTTCTTTGGTATTGGCAAACAGTTTACGAACATGATCGAATAACCCCGTGTAAGTTGCCAGGTTGGAGCGAGGTGTGCGTCCAATGGCTTTTTGATCAACCGTTATTAGGCGTTTTATATGCTCAATGCCTTGAGTAATTTTGCCCTCGGTTGTTATATCGAGCTCTTGGTCGAGCAGTTCGGCTTCGTCTGTAGGTATTTGTGGCAGCGATTTTTGCCCAAGTGTATCGTAAACAAGTTCAACTAAAGCTTGGCTTACTAAACTCGATTTACCAGAGCCAGACACGCCCGTAACGCTTGTAATAACGCCCAGCGGAAATTCTACATCGAGTTTTTGTAAATTATTACGCTCAATACCGGTAAGCTTTAGCCATGCTTTTGCGCTGCGTTGTGGTTTGTTACTTTGTTTTAAAAGCTTTTCATCATTTTTAAAAAGGTATTGGCTAGTGTGCGAGCTGGTCACTTTTTGCAAACCTTCAACAGGGCCGCTATAAACAATATTACCGCCGTGAGTGCCCGCATTTGGGCCTACATCAACCACCCAATCGGCGTGGCGAATAACACTTACGTCGTGCTCAACCACAAATACTGAGTTACCGGCTGCTATTAGCTCATCTAACGCGGCTAATAATGCTTGTGTATCTGCCGGGTGTAAACCTGCCGAAGGTTCATCTAATACATAAACCACCCCAAACAGCTTTGAGCGAATTTGCGTAGCAAGCCTTAGGCGTTGTAATTCACCAGGCGATAATGATGGGGTGGTGCGTTCAAGCGATAAATACCCTAAGCCAAGTTTGGTAAGTGCTTCAACTCGCTTAAGAATGTCGCTGGCTATACGCTTTGCTACTATGGCTTTTTCTGGGTTAGCAGCGTTGTTTTTAGGCTTTTTATTAGCAGCAATACTAAGGGTTTGAGCCAGTTCACTTAATGTTAGCTGCGAGATTTCGCCAATATCAAGCCCAGAAAATTTAACCGACAGCGACTCTTTTTTCAGCTTTTTGCCATTACACTGTGGGCAAGGTGATATTTGCATATACTGCGACACGCGCTTTTTAGTACGTGGGCTTTGAGTGCTCGCAAACGATTGTAAAACAAAGCGTTTAGCGCTCGAGAATGTACCCATGTAACTTGGGCTTTCTTCATTTTTAATAGCCGCTTGTGTTTGCTCAAGTGTGTACTCAGGAAATACCGGCACCGTAGGCGTATCGTCGGTAAATAAAATCCAATCGCGTGCTTTTTTAGGCAGAGTATTCCAAGGTTTATCAATATCGTAACCTAACGAGGTCAGTATTCGGCTTAGGTTTTTACCTTGCCATGCTGGAGGCCACGCGGCTATTGCGCGTTCTCTAATTGATTTAGTGGGGTCGGGCACTAGCAGCTCTTCGGTTACGTTAAATACACGGCCAATACCGTGGCATTCTGGGCACGCGCCTTGCGGGGTATTAGGCGAAAACGCATCGGCATAAAGTATACCTTGGCCTTTTGGGTATTCACCCGCGCGCGAATACAACATACGCAGCGCGTTAGATATTGTAGTTACACTGCCCACAGATGAGCGTACCGACGGCACACCGCGCTGTTGCTGCAATGCAACCGCAGGTGGTAGCCCTTCAATTGAATCAACATCGGGCTCATCTACTTGGTCTATTAATCTGCGTGCATATGGGGATACCGAATCAAGATATCGGTGCTGCGATTCGGCAAATAATGTACCAAAAGCTAGCGATGATTTACCCGATCCCGATATACCGGTAAAAACAACAAGTGAATTACGGGGTAGATCTACATCCACATCTTTTAAGTTATGAACACGTGCGCCTCTTACTTGAATGCTGTGCTCAGGGTTTAATAAAGCCGATTGTGCATTATTAACCGCTTGGGGACTTTTAGGTGTGGTTGGCATGTAGTTTACTCCTGTTTAATAACCTTATGATTATGCAAGCCTTTCAAGGTATAAACCTTACAGTAGTCTCACTGAATGTGCGCTTATTCAAAATATGCATTAAATTATGATTATTGTGCGTTTACATAATAGGTAAAAACTGAGAGTATAAATTTTCAACGATTGTTTTTAAAAACACAATTTAATAAAAGGAAGTTGCACTGTGTTTAAAGCCTTAGTTTTGATTTTTATCGTGTTTCCATCGGCAGTTGCTGCCAACACCTCAAACACTCTCAATAATGTATTAAATGTTGATCGTGCTATACCCAGCAGTATTCATTTATCGTTTCCAAACGATAATAATATAACGCCTAAAAAATCTGACTTCACAATTTTAAATTACGTTCTTATGAGCAATAACGAAGGCGAGCGCTGGGCCGTTATTACGCTAAATAATTTATCGTCAGGCAACCGCGAACTCAATCAAGATCATATATTAGCATTGTTTGCAGATGGCAGCAGATTAACGCCAATAGAATTTAAGCTCGGTTTTAAAGGTAGTGAAACACAATCAGTCACCGTCTCGTTTGCTGAGCATAAGTTTCCTATTTTAAGTGTGTATTCGAGTAACGAGCTGTAATTATTATTAGTGCGATCATGCTGCCTTAGGTTCTTGTTTTAAAGTTAAGGAATTACTATGAAATTTGAAGATGCGCAACAAAATATGAACCTCGCATATTTTGGTGGTGGAACGGGCGTATTAGTGTCTGGCTTGGTTTGGTGTATAGCTGGCTTTGTCGCACTACTGCATTCAAATCAAGTAAGTATGCTTACTTTGTTTTTTGGTGGCATGTTTATACATCCTTTAGCCATATTACTTTCAAAAGCGCTTAAACGCTCTGGCAATCACGACCCTAAAAACCCATTAGGTAAATTGGCCTTAGAAAGCACTATTATTTTATTTGTTGGTTTGTTTTTAGCGTTTTACGTAGCAAAACTTCAAGCTGAATGGTTTTATCCAATAATGCTGATGATAATTGGTGTTCGTTATTTAATTTTTAACACCTTATATGGCATGAAAATCTATTGGATTTTGGGTGCTTTGCTTATGTTTTTTGGCATGTTGTGTATTATATTAAATGCCAATTTTGTAATTGGCGCCTTTATTGGCGGGATAACCGAAATACTATTTGCGCTAGTGATATTTTCCCAATCGAAAGGGCTGGTTTTAAAAACTGAATAACAAGCGGTCATAATGGTAAAAGTAGTGTGCTGTTGGCGGTGTTTGTCAAACTAGTTGTCGCGATCACTTCGTTATGCACTCTCCACTTTAACGGTTTCACGTTCAGGGTTTAGGTGCACTTCTTCTGGTAAATCACATTGCAAAAACGCCAGTAGATAAACCTTTTCAAAAATTTGCTTGGGAAAAGTAGTCTTTATTATAGCTAATTAATATTAGCTATAATTTTTTGGTTTTTTAGGCGCTTTGGAGCGACTGTGGATTAGCTTCCTAAGGCGGAAATGGGCATAAAGCGACTTGAAAATTCATCTCTAAATGAGTAGCCAGACCTATGATTTAATTCAAATGATACTATTTTAAAATTACACAAGTATCGTTTTTCTCTAGCCAAGTTCTAGTATTAAATTACGGAGCTTATCAGCTAGATCAGGTGACTTAATTAAAGCACCATGACAAGGAAGTAAAATTTTAGGCGGTGAAATTTCAATAAGTTGCATTACCGCGCTGGCAAAGACTTTTCGATCTTTAATACCAAAATTAGGAAATACTTTAACCATTTTTACAATGTCACATATTGGGCCTTCAGTATGTTTTTGGCCCGAAAAGGCATCCACAACATGCCAAATATAGCCAATCTGCGCTGACTCTATAAGCCAAACCTCACCATTTTTCAAACCACTGGGTTCTTCTAGGGTAAGTCCTTCTGGTAGTGCATTGGCTAGCGATGATAATTCTTTGAACGTTAGCCCTGTCCTGTCAGTCAAGCGTGCATGAGCACTCTCAGATGCCACTAAATGAGCTTTTGGGGTAGGCTTTTGAGTATTCTATCAAACCAGCATTATGGTAGGTATAGGGGCGAGTAGATATTGGACTTCGCCTAATTCGATTAGGCTATCTTTAGCCTCTTCACTGAGGCCTGACACTGGACTATATAAACAAACGCCACCTGTTCTCAGTTTAATAGCCGTGCATCTAAGGCTATTTTTGGTGGCGGTATATAATGTAGCAGAGCCATCAACTGCTTCAAACGTGGATAATTTAGCTGCCATCGGTACTTTCTTTGTCGTGGTCAAATTATAGTGTCAAATTATAGCGGTCAAATAAATCTGCTCATGGTTCCGTAGTCTACCCAATATAACGCTTAAGCATTTTTTCTATTTGACCACTAGCCCTATAATTAGTGTTTATTTAATAACTTTTTTATACCAATCGACAATACCTTCACCAATTTCGTGTGGATGCGACTCTTGTAGATAATGCTTTCCTTCACCTAAATCTACTGCAGTAATATTTTTCCACGTTTCAGCGATATGCTCACCTAATTCTCGATTAATAATTAGTCCTGGCTCTGCATAAAATAACAACTTAGGCACATCTGAATTTTTGTGGTATTCATTATATGAATTAACAATGTCAGTGGTAAATTTTGGGACGCCATCAAACGAAATTTGACCAGGCCACATAAGCAGTGGTTTACGGCTCTTTTCTTCCAAATAAGGCGCTCGGTAATGGTCCATTTCTTCTTGAGTTAATTCTCTGCCCGCCATCATGGGTAGCATAGCCTCAATAAAGAAGTTGTTTTTAACAATCATTTCATGCCCTTCTGCAGGGTCACGAAATTTTTTAAATAATGTTTCTGTCTCTTTAGTCGTATTTTTCCAATAAGAAACTTGAGACATAGCTTCAAAAAAAACAATCCCTTTTATATTTTCTCTATGCTGATTGGCATAGTTAAAACCTAAAGCAGAACCCCAATCTTGAATGACTATAATGATATTTTTTAAGGCTAACTTTTCAATAAACGCATCTAAATAGGTAATATGGTCTTCAAATGTATAGTCTATATCGGGCTTGTCAGACTTACCCATTCCAATAAGATCGGGAACAACTACACGACCTAACGGACTTACATGCGGAATGATGTTTCGCCATAAATAACTTGATGTAGGGTTTCCGTGTATGAGTAAAAAAGTATCTTTAGAACTTTTGTCTCCTTCATCGACATAATGCATTTTAGAATCTAATACAGCTTGAAATTTAGATTCAAAAGGAAACGCTGCTGATATTGGTTTGTTGTTTGACATATTTATTCCTTTTTAAATGTTTAAATTGAATTTTTGCGATTTAAAACTCTTGCTGCTTTTCTAATTTGCTTCAGTTTTTCCCGTTTTGTTTTATCCCATTTTTCTGTACCTGCACTATATCCATAAGCACATATTTTAGTTGCGTTTTCAAATAGAAATTCTTCCTGCTCTTTAGGGTATATATTTCCTATTTCTCTAAGTGTCCAACCCACTCCTTTTTCAACATAATAAGCGTGGTCAGAAATTAAAGGTGCTACCAAATCTATAAGTACTTGAAAAGGTAAATAGTGTTTTCTATGAGCGCTGTAATAAAGTAAACCCACTATGCTTTGTCTTCTATGCCATGGGTTTGTAGACGTATTCCATTTTTTATACGTTGGCAAAATTAATGCTGCATCATATTCTACTAATTGAGCATATATTTTTGAAATGCCATCGCTTGTTTCCCATCGATTAATTTTGTCTTGCCATAATTTAATCGTTGGCCAAGCGGCCAGCATTTCATCTTTGTTTTTAATATGCTCCTCCAAGAAATACAAACAAAACATTTCAGCTCTATACACTTTGGTGTTCGTCCAGATATAACTCCATATCGCTAGTTGTTCATAAAAAGACATGTGTTTAAAAGAAAAACCTCTTTCAAAAGCTTTTCTTTGTAAAGGAACGGTTTCACCTGCTTTAGAAGTGATTGTTTCTATTTCTTGAAGGTAGTTTTGCATATTATTTAAAACTCTAATATTAATAGCTTCTTTCGCTAATATATTATTTTATAGTGGTTAGCGAATCGTTGGTTATAAATTAATTGCTAGCGGTTAATGCCGAGCTAATTACTTCATTACCATGATAAAGTTCAAATATCTGGTTACTGACTTCGTCACGATTAATGTAATACTCTATTGATTTAGCGACATCTTCTCTGCTAATGAATAAATCATTCGTAGAAGTCGAACGCGTGGTTGTTATGAGCCCGTTGCCTTTATCATTAGTAAGGAGTCCCGGTCTAAGAATGGTGTAATTTAGGCCACTGGATAATAGGTACTGATCGGCAAAATACTTTGCCACCAAATAGGGTTTTATTTCTGATTCAAATTCGTCAGGGTCTTGTGCGCCTAAACCACTTACCATTACAAAATGTTGTATACCTTCCTTTAAAGAATAATCAACTGCTTTTTTTGCTGCCCATAAATCTATTAGAAGTGTTTTATCGTCGCCTGTATTACCGCCAGAACCTGCACTAAATACTACTTTATCGCAGTCCTTAAAAGCGTGTTCAAAATCAGTTTCAAGATCGCCAACAACAGCCTCTACACCCATATTTTCTAACTTCTCAGCTTGTTGTTTGCTACGAACCATTGCGAGCACTGGGCGATCCTGATTGTGAAGCAACTCAACCACTATTTTACCAATCTGGCCATTAGCGCCAATAATGAGTGTTTTTTTCATTTTTTATACCTTTTAAAGCAACTGTTTCACGTTGACCTGCCAAACAAAATACAAAAAAGGCAGGATCAACTCACATTAGATTAGAAGTCTTGAATTGTTGGTCTGATAATAATTTCGTTAATATCGACATCATCTGGTTGTTCAATCGCATAGGCGACAGCTTTAGCAATAGATAACGCTGGAATAGCGACTTTATAAATATCTTGAACAAATTGAGAGGTGGCTTCATCCGAACTACCGAATTTTAATTCAGAATCAATTAAGCCAGGTGATAATAGCGTTGTACGTATATTGCCACCCACTTCCGCTCTCAATCCTTCTGTTATCGCTTTAACCGCAAATTTTGTACCGCTATAGACAGCCGAACCCGGTGAAACTTTATGTGCAGCAACGGAAGCGAGATTAATAAAGTGACCACTATTTTGTTTGGTAAACACGGGAAGTGCAGCGGCGATACCGTAAAGTACCCCTTTGATATTAATGTCGACCATGCGATCCCATTCATCAACCTTAACCTCAGCCATCGGAGCAATTGACATCAAGCCGGCATTATTGACCATGACATCTAAGCGTCCAAAAGTCTCAATCGCCTTGTCGACAAGCATTTTAACCTGATCGGATTTGGTGACATCCATCGTGACATATTCAGCTTCGCCACCCTCAGCACGAATATCATTTACGATAGCTGCTAGTTTTTCACTACGACGCGCACCCAATACGACTTTAGCACCTTTTTGAGCCAGAAAACGCGCAGTTGCTTCACCTAAACCACTGCTTGCACCCGTTATAACAATCACTTTATTTTCTATATTTGTATTCATTGGATATAGCCTATTTATTATTCATTTCTAAGTGAACAAGCGCTTTTTCTGCAATTTCAACACCGTATTCTTGAACAAAGTGTCCTGCTTCTGCAATTTTTAAGGGCTCAGGGCAGCCTTTAATAAAGCTTCTTAAGTACTCCATTGGGCCTTCGCCTAAAGCTGTATCTTTCATGCCTATCGCCATGAAACTTTGACCGTTCCAGTCTTTTGACCAAAACTCTCTTGCGCGTTTTCCGTGCTCAACACCATCCATCGTTGGCTCGACAGGCACCATGGCGGGAAAGCGTCTTACGCCTGCTTTATAGCTGTTATCTGGAAATGGCGCATCGTAAGCTATAACATCCATCACAGATACGGCTGGCCCTGCGTCACAGGCAAATAAACCACCGACTGGTATTTCAGGGGCATTTGCGCAGAAATCTCGCCACTGATAAAACCCTTCAGGGGCGGTTTCACCCACCGATATTGCCGTGTTCATAACAATCAAATTTTTGAATCGATCTTGCATATCCATTGGGATTGTTAACCCTAGAATTCCGCCCCAGTCTTGACAGACCAACGTAATATTTTTCAGATCAAGGCGTTCAATTAATCGCATTAAACTATCACGGTGAAAATCAAAGGTATAAACCGATTCATCAACGGGTTTATCTGAACGACCAAAGCCAAACAAATCAGGCGCAACAACACGATGACCAGCGCCCGTAAATATAGGAAGCATTTTTCTATATAAGTAGCTCCATGAAGGCTCACCGTGTAAACATAAAAAAGTGTTTTCAGATGAGGAATCACCCTCGTCGATGTAGGCCATGCGTAAAGACTCAAAACCAGCTAAATCATCAATGTAGTTAGGTTGGTAAGGAAAGGCCGGTAATACAGAGAATCTTTCTTCTGGTGTTCTTAATGCTTTAATCGTCATAATATTTCTCCTGAAAAGTAGTTTATTTAAGTTAATGTTATCAATGCTAAAATTATTAATTTATAAGTTACTGAGTTTTGCCTAAAAATAGGGATTTAAAGGGCTGCTCGGATGCTCGCATACTGCCAATGATGTAAACAAAGGCGGTAATAAGATCCATGACAGAAATATAGACAAAGATCTTTGGTGCCAAGCCTAATGAAGCGGCATATGTAACAATGATAAAGCCGACCATTCTTACCAATCCGTTCCAAACAATAAGAGGGGCACGGGTTTTAATGTCTGAAGTAGCCCAAAGTAACGCAGCGCCCATAAGCATAAAAGATACGCCCAATACCACCGTGATAATTAACGTGTCTGCTTGAGGTGCCATCAGCGCTGAAATAATCATGCCTAGTGCGATTGGAAAGTTGAATAGAGCAGTAATTTGTACGAATTTTTTAAACATTTTTAGTTCACTTATTTTATACTTATGAAGCGATCGCTTCAGAATTGAGTTAATTGTGAAGCGATCACTTTGTAATGTCAATAGGGCGAATTGACATTTTGAAGTGACTGCTTCAAAATAGAGTTAATTAATATTATTTTTAAGGGCCACAGAGTGAAAGCAGGACGAAAAAGAGCGTTTGATAAAGAAGTCGTTTTAGATAAAGCGATGCGGTTATTTTGGGCCAATGGGTTCTCGGGTACTTCTGTTGCTAATCTTTCTTCTGAACTTGGCATTAATACGTCGAGTTTGTACGGAACGTTTGTCAATAAAGAGCAATTGTTCAAAGATGCTTTGGCACATTATCAAAAACAATATGTAGAAGTTAACTACAGACACCTAGTAGAGCCCTCAGATGCAACATTAAAAGCGCGGTTACAAGCTTGTTTCTATGGACTTATTGAGCTATTCACCAGCGATGAAACGCCCCGTGGATGTTTGCTTGTAAAGAGTGTTAATGAATCAGATAGTGTTGCGTTTCCAGAAGATGCGGTTGTTTATATGAAGAAATTAGGAACAGAAACTCAGCAAACATTGACAGGTTTATTCGCGTCTGGCATTGCGAAGACGGATATGCCCCAAGGCCAAACAGCTCAAAAACTGACTAACTATCTTTTATCAGTAAGTTATGGGCTGGCTGTTCAAGCAAAAGTAGGTCTGGTTGAAGATGAATTAAAGTCAGTCCTTGATCATGCTTTGAATTCTATTTTTGGTTACTCTTAGTTCAATAATTTAGATTGTTGCATGCATTACAGAATCTATCTTTTAATTAGCCATAAAAAATCAGAATAGACACGATATTTATGAATAACACATTAAAATTTAAGCAATTTATCGTCGTTATGTTACTAACGAGTATTTGGATCCACGTTGCCGAGGTAGCAAGAGCTATTTTAGTCGCGTTTCCTATGATGGAGGCCTTCTATGCCGGAAAGTTAGTCGTTGGACCAATGGCTGTCAGTAATGCATTGATATGGGGAATATGGGACACGATACTGGCGAGTACCTTGGTATTTATTTACTGGTTGTGCGCTCAAAGCTTTGGTCAGAATGTAAAATCGATCGTTATATCAGCCACTGTTACTTGCATGGCAACGCTGGGTGTTTTTTGGATAGGGTCTGTAAACTCAGGATTAGGAACGTGGGAAATGGCAGTTACTTTGGTCCCAATCGCATGGTTTGAAATGCTTATTGGCGTATTTTTAGCCAGTAGGTTATATGCGCGTTATCGCTAAAATATAAAGCGAGCTCATATATTTATAAGTCCATATAATGGGCTCTATAGCCAATAGACTATACAAACGAAGATCGACAATATGAACTATAAAGAATTTAATGATTTCTGTCGCGCATTAGAAGCAACCTCATATGTGGTCCAATGGCATAACTCTCATGTATGGAAAGTCGGCGGAAAGGTTTTTGCTATCGGCGGATTGGGAGGAGGGTTGGGAGAAGGTGATAAACCAGCCTTTATTTTTAAAACATCTGAACTGAATTTTCATTTTCTCAGTGAAATACCTGGCTATAAGCCTGCACCGTATTTTGCTTCTCGTGGAATGAAATGGATACAACACTACGAAAGCAACGATGATACTGATAACGACTTATCATATTACCTTAAAGAGTCTTATCGGCTTGTTTCATTAGGCCTGACAAAGAAAAAACAAAAAGAGCTCGGTTTAAACCAAACCCCTTAAAATAGGTTTAGGTTTACACGTTGCACGGATACTCGTTAATTATCTCTTAGGAAAATATGATTAAAATTAAACACCCTCAAGAGCTAGCGCGTTTACGCCGCCTTGCCCTGTCAGCACAAGGTTTGCTACAAACACAAGCTTTTGGCAGTGGTTTGGCTGGTGCGTGTAATGCAATTAACCATATTGGTTACGTACAGATTGATGCTATTTCGGTGGTAGAGCGTGCTCATCATCATATTCTTAACTCTAGAGTACCTAATTTCAAACCCGCTATGACCAATCAGTTATTACTCAATAAAGACATTTTTGAGTACTGGTCTCACGCTGCCGCCTTTTTACCGATTAAAGATTTTCGCTTCTCATTACCTTACAAACACGCGATTAAAAATGGTCAAATTCATTGGCATAAAGAGCGTGATAGCAAGCTGATGCAAGAATTATTAACTCGCATACGTATCGACGGTCCGTTGCGATCTCGAGATTTAGAGTCAAATGCTACAAAGCGTGCAGGTTGGTGGGATTGGAAACCTGCGAAAAAGGCACTTGAACAGTTGTATATGGAAGGTGACCTGATGGTTAGTAACCGAGAAGGTTTCCAAAAAACGTATGATCTAACTGAACGGGTATTACCTTCTGAGGTAAACTTAAAAATGCCCAGTATGGATGAGTTGGCCACGCACATTGTCGATCAACAGTTCCGCTGCTTGGGGGTTACCTCACTTAAAGGCTTGACTTATTTACGTCGAGATAACGAATTGCGCAACGCAGTGAAAAACTTGGTAGATGAACGATTAGTGCAAAACATTTTACAACAAGTGCAAATGAGTAGCGGTGAAATATTGTTAGTGGAAACCGAGGCGATTGAACGGCCCCTTCCCCGTCTGAATAACCGAATGTTGATCCTTTCGCCATTCGATAATAGTGTCATTCAACGTGATCGGCTCAAGTTGCTTTTTCAATATAACTATCAACTAGAATGTTATGTTCCTGCAGTGAAACGACAGTATGGTTACTTTTGCTTACCGCTACTTTATCGCGGTGAATTTGTTGGTCGTATGGATTGTAAAGTGCATAGAAAAACATCTCATTTAGAGATTAAATCACTACATTTTGAGCAACATAACTTTGAGCAGCATAACTTTGATCAAGCGTCAGTCATTACTGCCTTTGTAGACGCCATTATACCATTTTGTAGTTTTCAGAAATGTGACTCCGTTTCTTTAATTGAAGTCTACCCGAAACCGTTAAATGAAAAGTTACAAAGTGCATTAAAATCTATTATTAACGTTAATATAGGTCCCATAATATGAGTGCGCTGTTTGTCCTTGTTGTAAATCAACGTCTATCAAGGTTATAAGTGCAGTAACACTTTGTTCGTTTGACTCATTTACACTTTTAATCAAGCAGTGATAATGGGGTCGCGTCTTGCCTTTTGCCACTTTCAGTTTATGGCACTTTCTGGCCACTCGACAACATAAACGCGGTAAGTCGTGTTGTTGCTAGTCAATTCATCATTTTTGTCGGATGACGTGGCTTCGCCACTTATCCGACCTACGTCAAAAGGTAGGTTGGTTAAGCCGAAGGCGCCACCCAACAGAGTTTCAGATTTACGCCTTGAAGGTTCGCTATTGGCACTCTCTATTCACTCGACAACATAAAATATTGATAATAATTGGCCAGGTGTTTTACTGTGTCGGATGGCGCTTCGCTTATCCGACCTACACTTGCACAAGCGGGTTATTCTTGGTTCACACACCTAACTCCTAAGCTATAAAACCTTTACTCAAAACTGATATTTTGCTTTAAAAAGTAATCTTCAATTTCATCAGTATTCGGCTTAAACGCTTTCCAGCGGCCAATTGCTTTATTGTTAAGTGGTTGGCGTACTTGCACCTTGCTTGCGGTAGAAACCGGTGCGGTGTTTAAGTGAAAATCTATACACTGTTCTTGCCATTCGAGGTTACAAAAGCTCACTAAGTCTTTTATTTGCTGCTCGGGCTGTGCGACTAACTCTTCGTATTTTACTAATTTTATATTGCTGTGCAGGGCGCTAAAGTGCTGCATTAGTTTGTAAAAACGGCTGTAAAATTTAGCGGTGTCGAGTAAATCGAGCGAGTACGCGTAGTAGGGGTTATTAATGGTGAATAACTGGCGATAGTTGCCAATACAGGTGTCCATTGGGTCGCGCAGCATACAAATTATTTTGGCGTTTGGCAGTGCTTTGGTTATTAAGTCGATATAAAAAAAGTTAAACGGGAGCTTATCAATAAAGTGTTTATGGCTGCCTGTTATTACGCGTGTTGCGTTTAAATAGGTTGACCCAAGCTGATTAAAATCAAGCTCGTAGGCTTTACTGAGCGTTTGAGTGTCGAGCACGTGAGGTGTTTGTGTTTGGCTGAGCTTTTTAACACTTAAGCCAAAGTCTTGTAATTCACCGGCTGACTGCACGTCGCTGTGGCTCGATATTATACGCTCAACCAATGTGGTGCCAGAGCGGGGCATGCCTAATACAAAAATAGGTTCGGCCGTTGGGTTACCTTGTACTCGCGCGTGTGTGTGCTGTTCACTTAAGCGTTTAATATGTTCAAATAATTTAATTGAGCTTTTATGATCAAACGGCTGCACAGCACGTTTTGCTACTTTACCTTGCTCTAACGCGTTAAAAGCCTGAGTAAACTCACCAAGATCTTGATACTCTTTTGCTAAAGCATGGCCAATATGTAGTTTTGCATTAGGGTGTGTTACTTGTTCAAACACGTTTTTTAAGCGTTCAATATGATTGTTTTGGGTACTTACTTTAGTTAAATCACTTAATGCAAAATGACTTTGATGATGCAGCGGATTAAGCGCTATGGCATGTTCGAACGCATGTTGGGCTTTATCAAATAATCCTAAAAACTTAGCGCTTACACCGTAGTTATAATAAAACTGCGGCTGGGCTTTGTTAGCTGCTGTAGCCAGTTTAATAGCGCATTCAAAATAGTTAAGTGCGTGTTCGTACAAGCCTGCTTGAGTAAGGGCTACGCCTAGGGTGTCGGCATCGAGCGGTTTTTGTATTTGTTGAATGGGTATAGTTAAGGCGGTGTTTTTTGCTTTTTTTAATTCGCCAGTTAGTGCGTAACACTTTGCAAGTTGCGCGGTGTATTCAATACTTTGGCCAAGGGTAAGAGCTTTTTCGATGAGCTTTATTGCTTTGTGTATTTGCCCAACAGTTAAATTAACCATAGCTAGCAAAAAATAGCCATCAGCAAAGTCGGGCTTTTGTGTAACTAACTCCACTAGGGCTTTGTGTGCTTGCTCTATTTTACCTTGGTTTAGGGAGTGTATTGCGTTTTGATGAAGTTGCTTTAAATTTGGCTGCATGGTTTTGGTAATTATTATTTTGTAAAAGAAAATAAAAAGGCTCAAATAAATTTGAGCCTTAAAACAGTATTTAAAAAGTGAGACTGTTTAAAAGTCGCTTAAATTATATTTCAAATTTGTAGTTAAATTTAACGCCTACCGTAAGCGGGCGATTAATGTAATGGCCGTAGTTACGTTGTATGTCGGCGCCATTAGCTGATGTTATGTCTTCATCTGAACGACGAACTGAGGTAACTGCGTATTTGTTGAATAGGTTATCAACATATAGGGTAGTTGACCATGCATCGGCTGTTAATTTAGCTGATATATTACTTAAGCTGTAACCTGGTAGTATTTCGCCGTTATCACGAAGCCCTACTCTTGAAAGCACGTCGCTTTGCGCGGTTAAACCGTAGTTAATATCAAGCGTTTTGTCGTTAAACACGTCTGTTTGATAGTTTACACCCATCGAAAATTGGTTTTCAGGTGAGCCCGGTAAACGGTCGCCGTCTTCTGCGCCGCCTGTGCCATCGGCGTTAAACAAAAATGGTGCGTCTGATGTTAGCTCTGCTTTTGTGTAGGCATAAGTTGCATAAACTGAAAACGAGTCAGATAAAATAGCGCGGGTTGAAATTTCAACCCCTTTTGCATTAGCGCTGCCTGCGTTTGAAATATATGTTAATTGGCCTATATCTGTAGCGCCCGTAATTTGTGCATCATCCCAATCTACGTTAAATAACGCGGCGTTAAAGTGTAGTTGGCTTCTAAACCACGTACTTTTAAAGCCTAGCTCGTAGTTTGTCGTGGTGTCGGCTTCATATAATAATTCGTCAGGTTTACCACAGCCTGTTTGTTGATCCTCAGGGATTGGATCTGGGCAAGACACTAAACCGTTTGAACCACCAATTCTAAAGCCTTCACTTACGGTTACATAACCCATTACAGAGTCAGTAAACTGGTATTTAGCATTAAATTTAAATAAGTTACCGTTATCGTCAGCTTCGTCTTTTTCGTATGCAACGGTGATGTCGTCAGGACCTGCGCCACTATATAATGTATTGGCTAATGGGAAGTCAAAAGCCGCTTGCGATTCTATATCGTACTTGTAAAAACGAGCACCAATAGTCACATCTAATTTGTCGGTAACTTGATAACCAACTTCACCAAATAGTGCAGACTCAGTGACGGTACTTTTTGTAAGCTCTAAGTATTCTAATGAGTCAGGTCTTAGCTGCGCGCCGCCAAACTCTTCGTTATCGACAGCAAATTGATCAAACCCAGGCGTAAACTCTCGGCTTGACGCTTCGGTTTCTGTTTTGTTGTAAAAGCCACCCACAATCCAGTTAAAGTCGCTGTCGCCTTGCGACACTAAGCGAATTTCTTGAGTGAAGGTATCTTCTTCGTCAATTTCACGGGTAAACGTTGAAAACGAAGGAAACTCTTCATAACCGTAATCAAGACGAATAAGTAAGTCTGTTTGGTCGCGTTGGCCGTCGGCATCAAAGCTCGAAATACCGGTTGCTGATACGAGCTCTGCAAAACCTAGGTCGGCTTTTAGTTCAAGGCTTAGTAATTGGTCTTTTTTCTCGCGAGGCTCTTCAAAGCGATAAGCCGATTCGTATTTACCTATTACGTCGCTTAAGCCGTTGTTTGCATTAAGGCTGTTGTAATGAACAATCGAGCGACCTTCGCTGTCTTGGTTTTGGTAAAAGTAGTTAAGCGTACCTTCAAACGATTCATTTGGTTTAAAGCGAACAGAAATACGACCAGTAGTGGTGGTTTCGCCGTTGGCGTCTTTTACATTTTTAAGGTTGTTATTAACTGCTGAGCTATCGCTCCAATCTGGATCTGGCAACGATACGCCTGGCTCGCGTACTACGTAACCGTAATCGATAAAACCTGGATCTTCATATACGTTTAAGCTGGCGCGTACTGCTAATTTATCTTCGATAATAGGAAGGTTAAATATAAAACCGCCTTCGCCACCTAAAGAGTCACTTTCTTTTGTTTGAAATAGGTCGCCGTATACTTCAAGCGATGTAAAATCAAGCTCAGGCTGTTTAAGCATGTAGCGAATTGCACCGCCTAATGTGCCTGCACCATAAAGGGTGCCTTGTGGCCCAATTAATACTTCAACACGCTCAATATCTACTAGGCGCATATCTACCGAAACAGGAATTTCGTTAATGTAAGTAGATACTGTGCCGCCATCTGATGATGGACCAGATGAATTAGTATTTAAACCACGAACAATAATAGGCGAGCCTGAGCGGCCACCTTGATCAGTAATTGTTAAACCAGGTACCCAGCGTGCTACATCCGCAAGCTCATTGATATTTTGATCTTTCATAATATCTGCATCAAGGGCTGTAATATTTAGCGGTGCATTTTGCACAGAGCCGCTGCGCCTTGTTGCTGTAACTTCGATTACTTCGAGTGATTTGTTTTTAGCTGCAACTTCTTCTTGAGCAAGTGCGGCATTAGGCAATAAAAATACGCTAGAAACAGCGCTCGAAATAGCCAAGGTTAACAAGCTTGGTTTAAACATAAAAAGTGATCCCCAGTTCAAATGTTTTACATTAGTAAATTAAGTTAAGCAGTTTATCAGGGAGTGAAGTAGCTTGGAATATCTAAATTGAATTTTAATTCACTTTTGTAGAATAAATATGGTTTGTATGTGGGGTTTTTATTTAGTTAATAGGCAATATAAGCAATAGCTTAGTGCTATTAGGTACAGTTAGGTTAAAAATCACACCCTTGTTTAAAGGTAAATAGTCATTCATTTTTTAAAGATGGCTTTATGACGCGCTCGTTAAACAAATTATTACATTAAAATTGATAGTTTATAATGTCATTAGTTATGCTTTTATCAGCACTATTAAAGTGTGTTTTTATCCCCATTAAGAGTGGTAGTCGTATTTATAAGTAACTGTGTAAGTTATTGAGTGAGCGTGTTTGATTGCCGCTTCGTATACTCTTTTTTGTTTTGTCCGCACTTTTTTGTGCGTGTTTTTAAGGATTAACAATGAGCCAACTATTTTCGCCTTTATCACTTGGGCAAGTAACGTTAGATAACCGTATTATTATTGCACCCATGTGCCAGTACTCAGCAAACAATGGCGCTGCTAGCGATTGGCACACTATTCATTTGGGCCAATTGAGTTTGAGTGGTGCAGGATTGCTAATTTTAGAAGCAACAGCAGTAAACCCAGAAGGGCGTATTAGCTACGGCGATTTAGGGCTTTGGAATAACGAAACCCAGCAAGCCCTGGGCAAAAGCCTAAAAGCAGTAAGACAATATAGCCCTATGCCTATTGGTATTCAGTTGGCGCATGCTGGGCGCAAAGCATCAACTGAAAAACCATGGGACGGTGGCGATGCTATTGCACCTGATGACGTTAATGGCTGGCAAACGCTTGCACCTTCGGCAGTTGCGTACGACGATAGCAGCCCAGTGCCAAAAGCAATGAGCCAATCTGACATAGATTCACTAATTAAAGATTTTGTAAGTGCAGCTAAACGCGCTGATGAACTCGGCCTTGATTTAATCGAGCTACATGGTGCGCACGGTTACCTGTTACACCAGTTTTTGTCGCCACTTTCAAACAAGCGCGATGACAACTACGGTGGTAGCCTAGAAAACAGAATGCGTTTATTGCTTGATGTGTTTAAAGCGGTAAGAGCGGTATTTCCTAGTGAAAAAGCGGTAGGTGTGCGTATTTCGGCAACTGATTGGGTTGAAGGCGGCTGGGATTTAGATCAATCGATAGTGCTTAGTAAAGCGCTTGATGAACTCGGCTGTGACTTTATTCATGTAAGTACTGCGGGTTTAAGTCCTGAGCAACAAATACCAGTAAAACCTAATTTTCAGGTACCGTTTGCAACAGCTATTAAAGAAGCTGTGAATATGCCTGTTATAGCGGTGGGTTTAATTACTGAGGCGCAACAAGCCGAGGATATTATTAGTGAGCAGCAAGCCGATGGTGTAGCGCTGGCGCGTGGCATTTTATATAATCCGCATTGGCCGTGGCATGCAGCTGCAGAGCTTGGCGCTACAGTAACTGCACCTAAACAGTATTTACGCTCAAGCCCACATGGGCAGCCATCACCAATAAAGTAAATTATAGCTATTAAGCAAAACCCAACCCGCGTTTGCTGGTTGGGTTTTATTATTTTTGTAAAGTAGGACACACATGACTCAAACAGGCGTTTCAGCGCAACCACTTAGCAATACACTCGTCACTATTATTGCTTTGTGTTGCGGCCTTATTGTTGCCAATATTTACTACGCTCAACCTATCATTGAGTTACTAGCACCAGAGGTGGGATTAAGCTCGCATAGTGCCAGCCTTATCGTATCGCTTACACAAATAGGTTATGCCTTAGGTTTGTTTTTTTTAGTGCCTTTAGCTGACTTAATAGAAAACAAACGCTTAATGCTTATAACGCTCGCTGTGTCGTTTTTGAGTTTAATAGGTACAGCACTGGCTGATTCACCTAATGTAATGCTTATTTTATGTTTAATGATAGGTATGAGCTCGGTTTCTGTTCAGGTGCTTATTCCGCTTGCTGCGCATTTATCGTCTGACGAGAAGCGCGGACAGGTTCTTGGCAATATTATGGCGGGTCTCCTGCTAGGTATTTTGCTGGCAAGACCTATATCGAGTTTAATAGCCGATCACTTTGGTTGGCGTGCTGTATTTTACTTTGCAGCAGGGTGTATGGTGTTTATTGCAGGCGTAATTTATTTTGCTATTCCAAGCAGGCAACCTACCCATAAAACAACGTATTTTAAGTTATTAAAATCGCTTAAACAGTTAATGATTAGCCAACCAGTGCTGCGCCAACGTTCACTTTTTCAAGCATTAATGTTTGCATCGTTCAGTTTATTTTGGACGAGCGTACCTGTTGTGCTTGCCCGTGAGTATGGTTTATCGCAATCAGAAATAGCACTGTTTGCACTTGTCGGTGCGGCAGGTGCTATAGCAGCCCCTATTGTTGGGCGTTTGGCCGACAAAGGCTATACACATCAGGTCTCTTTACTTGCAAAAGTTATAGCAGCTGGTTGCTTTTTACCCAGTTTGTTTGATTTACCTTACGGGATAGTAATTTTAGCGTTAACGGGTGTGTTTATTGATTTTGCTGTGCAAGCCAATATGGTACTTGGGCAACGCGCAGTTTACGCACTAGAGCCACAAAGCCGAGCACGTTTAAACGCTATTTACATGACCAGTATATTTGTAGGTGGTGCAGTGGGGTCGCTTATTGCCAGCCCGTTATATGAAGCAGGTGGTTGGACAGGTATTGCCCTGGTTGCTACGGGTATGCCGCTTATTTCGTTGATTGGGTATTTGGTTACAACTAACAAGCAAAGTAAGGCGGTAAGCTAATTACGTTGCTACAAAAAAGCCACTGCTTACGCGGTGGCTTTATTTTTTAGAATTAGTCGATTACAGTTTTTATTTAAGCAACCTGTTTTTTTGCGTTTGAAAACGAGCTACCAACAGATGCAACTATCACAAGTAAAATAGCTAGCCACTGCCATAAAGTAAGTAACTCACTTAAAATAATAAACCCTGCGAGCGAAGCTATTGCAGGCTCTAAACTCATCATTACGCTAAACCCTTGTGAAGGCATGTTACGCAGTGCAACCATTTCAAGTGTGTAAGGCAGTGCGCTTGATAAAATAGCAATACCAATACCCAGTGGGATAATTTCCCACGTAAACGCGGCGCTTTGCATAATGCCGCCGTATGGTACTAGCACTATAGCGGCAACGGTCATACCCAATGCGACAGTTGCTCCACCAGAGCTTTGTGTGCCCGTTTTTTTACCAAATAATATATAACCTGCCCAACATGCACCGGCACCAAGCGCAAGCGCTACACCCAATGGATCAAGGCTGTCTTGGCCGCTCATATCAGGAAGCAGAATCAAAATACCGGCAATAGCACAGGCAACCCAAAATAAGTCACGTTTGCGGCGTGATGAAAATAAGGCAACAGCAAGCGGGCCTGTAAATTCAAGCGCTACACCAATGCCTAGTGGAATGCGTTCAATGGCGTAATAAAAAAAAATGTTCATGCCGCCTAAACTTAAACCATACACAATTATAGGAATACGATTACCAGAAGTAGGTAAGTGTTTCCAAGGTTTAAACACTAAGCAAAGTATAAAGGCAGAAAAACCAAGCCTAAGGGCAGTTGTACCTTCAGGACCAACAATAGGAAAAAGCTGTTTTGCAAATGACGCGCCCGTTTGAATGGTCATCATAGCAAGCAGTACACACACTATAGCCAGTAAATAACTTTTTGAAGATGCTTGCATTTTAATCCTTGAGTTGAGTAACTCTATCAATTAGTTATGTAATGCAGGGAGTATAAAAGCTAAACCCGCCCGATATTAATGGCGGCATAGTATCTTTTTTTAAATTTATAGGTAAGTGTTTGCGACCAAAAATAGCGCAATTAAAAGTATATTAAATAGGGCGGGTAAATAAAGTAAGAGGTAAAGTTAGCAAACAGGCGTTTGCTAACTTTAATCAGTTGGTTAAAATGCCTTAGTGGGCACTTTTATTAACTAAGCCATCAAGCGAGTAGAGGCCTCGTTTTTCATCATTTTTGCGTTTAATTTCTTCAAGTGCGCGCGATTCTACGGCATCAAATAAAGCATTAATTAAGCGGTTAAAATGTTTGTGCATTGCGGTGCGCGCTGCATTTGCATCATGCGACTTTAGGGCTGTATAAATAGCGGTGTGTTCGTCCATAACGCACTCGTTATTGTTTTTACACACACTGCCATAGTCAGCAACAATTTGTGGGTTTGTTAAACGTAAATCCCACAAGTTAGACACTGCAAATTCAAGTGCTTTATTGCGCGTTGCTCTAGCTATAATTTCGTGGAACTCACGGTCGGCTTGCTCAACATAAAGGCCTTTTTCCATGGCAATTAATGTTTTATTTAGTTGCTCTAGTTCTTCTTCTGTAATGCTTTGAGCAGCTAAAGCGGCAATTTCGCCTTCAATTAATGCGCGAGCTTGAGTAAGTTCAAATGCACTGATCTCTTTTGATTTTATAGATGCATTTTTTTGTTCTACTACGTAAACACCAGAGCCGGTTTTAACTTCAACTCGGCCACGTACTTCTAATGCGATAATAGCTTCTCTAATGGTAGGGCGACTTACATCAAACATTTCTGCAAGTTCACGTTCAGGTGGTAAACGACTCCCAGCAGAAAATTCGCCTTGATTTATTAAAGACTCAATTTTATCAACTATGCGCCAAAATAAGCGACGATTACCCATACTTTACCTTCATTACCTTAAGGAATAATGGCCTCTGGGGCCTAAAAGTCAAAACCAACTGTTAATACCAGAGGTTACCTCAAAATTCACTATTATGTCAAAATTCTAACGCGATGTTATGGTTAAAAACCACTATACACCAATGGTTGTATTGTTGTATTACCAATTTAGTTTAAAATAATGCAATTGGCTAGCTTGATTGGTAATGTTTTTATGCGTTAGGTTAGTTTTAAGGTTATTGAATAATAAATATAGGTAATAAACCGATTTTGGGTTGTTAGTGTTAAGTTTGTTGTAGAAGTATTTGATTGCCCATGGATGGGGATCGCTATTTTTAAATGTGTTTGTAAAGTGTGTTTTGTAAAATGTGTCGTTGTACGAGAGCTATTTAAGCTTTCTTCTGGGCGTTAACTGTCGTTGGTTAACGCCCATATTTTATTTAGTTAGTCGTTAGGGTACACAACCCCAAGCTGTTTGCGAGCTTCATCAAGTACGCTCATTACGTTACTGGCTAAAATATGTGTATTAACGGGTGACTCAAGAATATTTTGCTTCACTAACGCCATAAAATGTTCAACTTCGTATTTCATAAAGTGCTCATCAAACGGCTGGGATATAACCTCTACCTCACCATTATTAGCAATAAACTCCACCTTTTTGAGTTGCGATACGGCTTCTATTCGTATGCGTCCAAGCTCGCCTTGTATTTCGGTTATGTTGTCGCCTTGCGATATTTTAGAGTAGCTAATAACGGCTTGTTTATCAGCGTAGTTTAGTAATACATCGCCCGCACCATCTACACCTGTATCAAGTAATACGCCACTGGCACTTACGCTTTGCGGCGCTCCCCAAAGTGCAATTAATAAATACAGTGGGTAAATCCCTAAATCAACTAAAGCACCATTAGCAAACTCGGGTAAAAACGTATTTGGACGCTCGCCATTTTTATATTTATCGTAACGCGATGAATATTGACTGTACTGGCCAATATATTTACGTGGTGTGCCAATTTTTACCATTGCCTGTTGCAGCCGTGCAAAGTTAGGTAAGTGAGTGGTCATCATGGCTTCCATGTAAAGGCGCTGATGTTTTTTTGCTGTAGCTATAATGCTTGCAAGCTCTTTAGAATTGGCTGCTGATGGTTTTTCGCCAAGGACATGTTTACCCGCTTCTAGGCACATAACGGCATATTGTTTGTGTAAGCTGTTAGGGGCGGCTATGTAGACAGCATCAACATTTTGATCTTGGCATACTTGCTCGATTGAGGTGAAAATTTTTGCTTGTGCATTTTGTGGGTGTTTGGCTAAAAATGCTTCGCCGCTTGATACTGCGCGCGAGCACACACCATATAAATTAAAATCGTTTAACGTATTTGCAGCGGCTAACAGTGTGTCGCTAATAAAATTGGTGCCAACAATAACAAAGTTCATGCTCACTCCTTAGCTTAAATAAAAAATAATAAGAGCGTTTAGTTTAACATTTTTTTAGTTCTATATGCTTTAGGGCGTGTTGACCTTTGGTGGTTGAATTTACAGCAGTATGTTTGGTTTTTAGGCAAGGCAGAGCCTATGTAGTGTGGTTATTCCCCATAAATAGGCGATAACGCAGCATAAAGGCCAAACATGCGCTGCCCTATGGGTTCTTTCTAGGGACGATTGACTCTTTGTTGCTCGATTTTTACTTAGCCCACTAGGTTACAAACCTCGCGCCGCGATTAAATCGCCCCTAGATTGAACAAATTTCAATCCACAAAGTTCGACACGCCCTAGGAGAACACCCAAACCAGCGTTTAACATTAACACTTAGCGTTGCTTGCTCCTGATACCCTAAAAGCTCAGATATGGTTGAGATTGTAAATTGGTTTTGCGCTAAATAGTGTGCAGCTAAAGCGCGACGAGTGGCATCTTTAAGTTTTACAAAACTCGTATTATGTTTGATAAGTTCTCGATGCAGAGTACGCGGGTGCATACCCAGCGCAGCTGAAATAGTTTGGTTACTACATTGATAAATAGGAAGCATAGGCCTAATTAGTGCACTAACTTGGTTGGGCAATGGTTGTGTGTGTTCTTTGTTTTTTGCCAAGAAGCTTAGCGCCGCTTGTACTTTATTTAGTTCAGGGTGATCAAGCTCAAGAGTTAAATCACTTTTTGAGATTACAATACCAGCGCTGTTGCGATGCTCTATAACGTTACAACCAAAGTAAGTGTTATAGGCACGAGTATTAGTACTTAATTTTTTTGGCAAAAATATATTAATTGGTTTGCAGCGGTTATTACTCAGCTTTTTAATAACAGCCAATGCTAAACCAATGGTTAGCTCAATCACTTGGTTGATGTTCGGTAATGGTTTTAAATTAATTTCGAATGATAAAAACAAGCTTTTATCATTCTCTAAAGGGTGCGAGTTTAAGCTAAGTGCAGGGCTGTGCAAGTGAAGGTATTTAATAACCCAATTAAGTGCATCACCTAAATTAGTACTACTTTTGGCAGCTATTGCAATATGTCCTAAAATATCAAAATTTTGTCTACTAGCGAGCTTAAGGCCAAAACTAGAGCAATTGAACTTACAAGCACAGTATTCTAAAAGCTCAGCGTAATCTCGATAAGGTAAATATTGGTTGTCGAGATTTTTAAAGTCAACGTTACTAATATTACAGTTTTGCATTATTTCATGCGGATCGCCGCCAAATTCGCTAATTAGGGTATCTATACCTTGTAATGACGTGGCTCTGATTAGGCTGCTCATGGTTAACCTCAAATAAACGATGTCTAAAAATATCAAGTTTTGTTGAATTTTTCTATGCACTATTACTGCAAAAGCCGTTTAAAACTTTTATTAAGGTACACCATGAACAATACAACATTTGATTACATTGTGATTGGCGCAGGTAGTGGCGGCTGCGTTATGGCATCGCGATTGTCTGAGGATAAAAATGTAAGTGTGTGCTTAATTGAAGCTGGCGGCAGTGATAACAGTGTATTTGTGCAAATGCCAGCAGGCATAGCAGCGAGTGTGCCTTATGGCATAAATAGCTGGCATTACAATACGGTGCCACAAAAAGAGCTTAATAACCGATGCGGTTTTGTGCCGCGTGGCAAAGTATTGGGTGGCTCAAGCTCGACTAATGCAATGGTTTACATAAGAGGTAATAAGTACGATTACGACCAATGGGCGGCTAATGGCAACACGGGATGGGATTTTGATAGTTTACTTCCGTACTTTATTAAAGCTGAGAACAATAAAGCGTTTATAAATAATGAGCTGCACGGGACAAAGGGTCTGCTACATGTACAAGAGCTAAGTAACCCAAGCGATGTAAACCAGTATTTTTTAAATGCCTGTGCTGAGCAGGGCGTTAACTTAAGCGACAATATAAATGGTAAAGAGCAAAGCGGCGCACGTCTATCGCAGGTAACTCAACACAATGGCGAGCGTTGTAGTGCAGCAAAAGCATATTTAACACCGCATTTAAACCGCCCAAATTTAACGGTATTAACCCATAGCCACGTTAATAAAATAAATATAACCAAAAAGATAGCGCAAGGCGTGCAAATAGAGCGTAATAAAGAGGTTATTAATTTACGTGCTAAAAAAGAGGTAATACTTAGTGCTGGCGCTATTAATTCGCCGCAAATATTAATGCTTTCAGGTATTGGCCCTAAAGAGCAGTTAAGTGCACATAACATTAAGGTTAAGCACGTACTTGAAGGTGTTGGCGCTAATTTACAAGATCATTTAACGGTAGTGCCACTTTATAAATCAAAAACAAGTAAGGGAACATTTGGTATAAGCCCGTTAGGCATTGCCAGCATTATAAAAGGCTGTGTTAATTGGTTTAGTAAACGAGAAGGGCGATTAACCAGTAACTTTGCAGAGTCGCACGCGTTTATTAAATTATTTGAAGGCTCGCCAGCGCCCGATGTGCAGCTAGAGTTTGTAATTGGGCTGGTGGACGATCATAGTCGTAAATTACACACTGGGCATGGTTACAGTATACACAGCAGTATTATGCGCCCCAAAAGCCGAGGTACTATTACATTAGCCGATAACAACCCGCGTAGTGCTCCACTTATTGACCCTAATTACTTAAGCCATCCAGATGATTTAACTGTAATGCTTGCAGGCCTTAGAAAAACACTCACTATTATGCAAAGCAAAGCTTTTGATAACATACGCGGTAAAATGGTCTACCCGCTTGATATAAATAATGATGATCAGCTAATTGAGTTTATACGCCAAACTGCAGATACCGAATATCACCCAGTCGGGACATGTAAAATGGGTCAGGACTCAATGGCAGTGGTGGATACTAATTTGCGAGTACACGGGGTAAGTAACTTACGCGTAGTCGATGCGTCGATTATGCCTACCATTATTACCGGCAACACAAATGCACCGGTAATTGCGATTGCTGAAAAAGCAGCTGATTTAATTAAACACGAAAAGGTGTAATTAAATAAACTGTAGTAGGGCTATTAATTAGCTATAAAACTCATTTAGCCATTGTTGCCAATCGCTTTCAAGGTGCAGCATTTGCTGATGCTTTTTAGCGTTTAGATGCTTGGTTTCGTCCTCGCTTGCCATATAGGGGCCAACGCGGCAAAGGGGGCAGTGGTTAGGTGTTAAATATGCAGGCTTTGTAAGGCGTGAACTTAATTCGCTAATGTGTGCATCAATACCCTTTGGGCTAAACACATAAGTGATACCGCTGGTGTCTTTTACGTGTTTATCACGGTCAACATTACGAATTTTATAACCTTCAAAATGGCTAATATCAAATGGGATTTGGCCTAAATAATTAGCAGTTAAACCGTTATTTAAACTGCCTTCTATATTCCATTCGCGATACGGTTTTACGTCTTTAGAGGTTATGTAACAAAGCATTGGGCCCTTTTTATCAAGCGCAAATTCGTTCGCGTATTTAATAAATTGGTGCAGTAAAGCGCGGTTAAGTACATTCATGCTGGTTTGGCGCGTGTTGTTTTCAAATGCTTCACGGCCAACAAACGCAGGTATAAGCGGAAACTGAAAAATAACCACATCAAAGCTGTGCTGATTTGCACTTAGAGTTTGCCAACACGCAGGGTTTGTTACATCGAAGCTATTAAGTACGGCAACGTTTTGCGCTTTTAAATCGTTAAGCGCATTGTCTTGGTACTTTTGCTCAATAGTGATTGCATCATCGTAGGTAGAGGCCACTAATGTGTGCGGCTTTACGTTGTTATGTATGGCGCTCGAAAATGATAAGTCGCCATCGCCAACAGTGAGTATTCGCCAATCAGGATCTAAATACATAAATTAAAGCGGTTTAGTTGGTGTGTTATCAGCATCAGGCGTACTTTTTTGAGACTGTGCTGCAAGTAAACGATGAAACGCAAGGCGTGTTTTTAATCCTTCGATTGCGATTTGTTTAATAATAAGATTAAAGGTAATTAAAATGGCAAAGGCAATATGAATAGGCCCGTGGGTAAATCCTGCATCTGTATCGTAGAGTGTTAAACCGAATAGCAAAAATAAGACGACTAAGAAAATTTCGAGTAATTGACTTGAATAAAAGCTTAAACGACCTTCGCTTTTATGATCTTTTTTAATGCGTATAGCACAAAAAAATGGGATCACTTTGATTTTAAATGCAGCGTTTTTTTCTACGTAGTTTTCGCCAAGTTCGTCGAGTTGTTGGCGTAGTTGGTCAATCATGGTGTGTCCTCAAATAGCAGTGCGCGGATATTACCTTATTACCACGCAATATTTAAGTTTGCAGCCACTATTTAGGGTAAATACTCATACCGATAGTAAGGACATGACACACAAACACAACAGAGGTAAGTACTACACGCATTTTTTGATAATCTTTATGATAGGTTTTCCATTGCGGCGTGGCTTTTTCAAATATAAGTACTAACCAAAAACTAGCACCTAGCCAAGCCAGTGCCCACTCTACAGGTAAAAATGATAAAAATGGAACTGGGATAACAGGTAATACCGCTTTAATTGCATTGCTATAGCTTTGCTCTCCGGCGCGCCACAAGCTACCTGCCATAAATGCTAAAATGGCGATACTGTAAAAAGTAAAAAACTCTAAGTTAAGGCTATTACTGCCAAACATAAGCGGCCAACCCACACACCCTAAAAACGGTATTAAGCCTAAGTAACCTAGTTGTATGTGGTTAAAAAATTTTTCCATTACGGCGTGCCTTATATTTAATGACTTATTTGAAGCGCGGCTATTGTAGCAGTATTGCGATTAGCGATCTTAATAATTCGCCAGCGTTTACAATCCAAATAATGCTTACGATAACAGGGATTATATAGTTCAATCCAAAAAACCGATTGTTTTAATCTAAACAATCAATTTTATTTAATTATCCATTAGCCTTATTGTATTAACCAAGCCAACGCAGAAGGTCGTTTTAAACGAGAGCGTTGATTACTTTTTAAATACATTAAATATAGATGAGGAAATACCATGAGCACTTCATTAATCAATACTAAATTACAACCATTCAATGCAACCGCTTACCACAACGGTGACTTTGTAGAATTGTCTGAAAAAGATGTTCTAGGTAAATGGTCAATCTTCTTCTTTTACCCAGCAGACTTTACATTTGTATGTCCTACTGAACTTGGTGATGTTGCAGATTATTACGCACAACTTCAAGAAATGGGCGTAGAAGTTTACTCAGTATCTACTGACACTCACTTCACTCACAAAGCATGGCACGATACGTCAGACACAATTGGTAAAATTACTTACCCAATGATTGGCGACCCAACAGGACGTATTACTCGTAGCTTTGGCGTAATGATTGAAGAAGAAGGCTTAGCACTTCGCGGTACATTTGTAATGAACCCAGAAGGCGAAATTAAAATTATCGAAACTCATGATTTAGGTATTGGCCGTAGCGCTAAAGAACTTGTTCGTAAAGTACAAGCTGCACAATACATTGCAACTCACGACGGTGAAGTTTGTCCTGCATCTTGGCAGCCAGGTGAAGACACACTTGCACCTTCACTAGACCTAGTTGGTAAAATCTAAGTATAGATTTATTCCTACTATAAGGGCAGGTAACTGCCCTTAAATCAACGAACATCCGTTTGTTGATGCCTCCTATATCAATATACTTGTTTAAGCACATGAATTATTTGGCATGGGAGGCTTGCTGTTTAAATTTTCCTAAAAGGGTTAAGCCATGTTAGATAACAACATAAAAAATCAATTAAAAAGCCATTTTGAATCGCTTACTCAACCTGTTGAGCTGCTTATTGCCTTGGATGACAGCAAAAAATCAGCAGAAGTAGAAAGCTTAGCGAACGATTTAGCCTCACTGAGCGATAAATTTACGGTAATGAACAACCCAGATACAAGCGCGCGTCGCCCGTCAATGGTTGTACATTCACCTATTAAAAACACTCATATTACGTTTGCAGGCGTACCTATGGGCCACGAATTCACAAGTTTAGTGCTAGCACTTTTACATACTGGCGGACACGCAAGTAAAGCTAAAAGCGAAGACATTGAACAAATACAATCGCTTACTCAAGAACTTAACTTTGAAGTATATATAAGTTTAAGTTGCCAAACGTGCCCGCAAGTAGTGCAAGCACTTAATACTATGGCAGCGACAAACAGCAATATTAAAGCGACCATGATTGATGGCGCATTATTTCAAAGTGAGGTAGAAGAGCGAAATATTTTAGCTGTACCGGCTGTGTATTTAAATGGCGAACCATTTAGCCAAGGTGCACTGAGTCTTACCGACATACTTAATAAAGTAGATAGCAAAGGTGCGCAGCGCCAAGCTGAGTCGCTAAGCAAAAAAGATAAATTTGATGTACTTGTAATTGGTGGTGGGCCTGCGGGCGCATCGGCTGCTATTTATTCAGCACGAAAAGGGTTAAATACCGGTATTGTGGCCGACCGATTTGGCGGACAAGTGGCCGACACATTAGCCATAGAGAACTTTATTTCAATTAAAGCCACTGAAGGGCCAAAATTGGTTGCCCAGCTAGAAGAGCACGTTAAAGAATACGACGTGGATGTAATGCATAATCAGCGCGCAGCAGCACTTGGTTATAACAATGGCTACGAAATTACACTAGAGAATGGCGCCGTACTTAAAGCTAAGTCGCTCGTACTTGCCACTGGCGCACGCTGGCGCGAAATGAACGTACCCGGCGAGCAAGAATATCGCGGCCATGGTGTGGCGTATTGCCCACATTGCGACGGTCCTTTATTTAAGGGTAAACCTGTTGCCGTAATTGGCGGTGGTAATTCAGGTATAGAAGCGGCAATTGATTTAGCTAATATTGTACAAAGCGTAACAGTACTTGAATTTGCAGACACACTACGTGCAGATGAAGTACTTATTCGTAAAGCTAAAAGCATGGCTAATATTACTATTATCAAAAGTGCACAAACAACTGAAGTATTAGGCAATGGTAAAAAAGTAACAGGCTTAATGTACACAGATAGAGTGTCGGGAGAGAGCAAAGAGCTTGAACTTGACGGTATATTTGTACAAATAGGTTTAATACCTAATACAGAATGGTTAAAAGACAGCGACCTTGAATTAAGCAAATTTGGTGAAATACTGATTGATACTAAAGGCGCAACGTCATTACCAGGCATTTATGGCGCAGGGGATGCAACCAATACTCCGTTTAAACAAATTATTATTGCAATGGGCAGTGGTGCAACAGCAAGCTTAGGCGCATTTGATTATTTAATTCGTCACAGCGATGAAACCGAAGAAGATCAAAGCGCTGCTTAACATTATTTAATAAAAAATTTAGTAAAAACTCTCTTGATATAACAGCAAGGCTACACCCATAGCTGTTTGTTAACCCAAGCCGCCCTTCTCCAAAGGCGGCTTTTTTATGTCTGGTTATAAACTAGGTTAATCTGGTATACGTTCTTCAAGCCAAGCTCTGAGGTTTTCAGGATCTTTAATAAAAGGGATTCTAACCCAGCTACCGTAGGCATATAAAAATATGGTTGAATAACCAAAAATACAACCTAAAATTGTTGTGACTTGCTCTACATTTTCAACGCTTTTGAAACCTAGTTTGTCTTCTCTTCTTGTGAGTATTCCACTAAATACGGTTATAGAATTGTCTTTAGTAAGAACTTTTACAAAAACTGCTTCCAATATTTTATGAGAATCTTTCAGGACATAAATTGCAGGTAAAACGACTAAGCTTAGTAGGACATCATTTTTGAACTGCTCACCGATTAATTCTTGTCCTATAAATGAGAAAATCAGATAGACTAATCCTAGGCCAAGGATTCGAGCACCAATTTCTCCTAATGCTTCGATCGAGCGCCAGAACTTAGCAATTTTAATCTTAGGCAAAATACTCTCTCTATAAATATTGTTCTATATAAATACGAATATTAAGAAGCGTATTAACTAATCGCATCCACCACCAGAATCACCACCGCCGCAATCTGTATGGGAATGAGATGAGTTGCTACTAGAATAAACTGAAGAGTCACTCCCAGTATAAGCAGATGAACCACGTGATGACTTAGCACTTATGAACGTAACTAAAAACAAAATACCCGATACGATTACAACGGTTATTGATGAATCCCACTGGTCAGTTGAAACGCCTTTAAATATTGCAACAATAAGCACTGTTAGTAATACAGTTCTAATTATGTTTTTCATTTTATATCCTTATTTAACCAATCAGTTAGCTATAAAGGTTAGCTAACTTTAGCTGTATGCTCAAGCGCGTTAATAACTGCCTTTTCAAGTATGGGTAGTTTAAACGGTTTTGATATAAACATATCCATACCGGCTTGTTTGCAGGCAAGTTTGTCTTGTGATGAAGTATTAGCAGTTATAGCCACTATGTAGGTTTCTTCATGCGAGCAGATTTTTTCTGATCTAAGCTGCTTTGTTGCCTCAAATCCATCGAGTATGGGCATTATGCAGTCCATAAAAATAAGGTCATAATGCTTTTGGCGACATTTTAATACAGCATCTTGGCCATCTACTGCTGAGTCTGCTTTAATATTAAGTTTGCCTAAAGAGGCATGAAGTACCAACCTATTAATGTCGTTATCATCGACTACAAGCACTGATAATTCACTGCCATTGATATCTAACGTTGATTTAAGACTTTCTTGTTTTTGTTCTGCCCCTTGTTCAATAGGAATATTTACTAAAAACGTAGTGCCTTTATTAGGTGTACTGTTTACCTTTATTGTACCGCCCATATATTCAACAAGCTCTTTTACTATTGCAAGCCCAAGGCCTGTGCCACCTTTTGAGTTTTTAGCGTCGACCTCTTGAGAAAAAGGAGAAAACAGTGATTCTAAAAAGCCTTTACTCATTCCTCGGCCAGTATCAGACACTTCAATATTTAAAATTAGCTTAGCTTTTACTTTAGAAAGGCTGGTGTTTAGTGTAACTGAACCATTTTCAGTAAATTTAAGTGCATTACTCAGTAAGTTAGAAGCAATCTGGCTAAGGCGTGTGTTATCGCTAAACGCCCAGCAGTTATCATCAATTGTATTATTTACTTGCAGCGTTACATGCGTATTTTTAAATAGAGGTGTATACAAAGACGTTAAATCGGTAAAAATTGTTTTTAATAAAAAGTCAGTAGGTTCTAGCTTTAGCTCACCATGATTAATTTTAGAAAAATCGAGCACTTCGTTAATAATACTAAGTAAAATATCGGCGCTTCTAAGGCCTATTTTAATTTTTTCAGCGCGAACTTCTTCACTGTGTTCATCAACTAATGTAGTTAGCATACCTGTAATGCCATTAAGAGGGGTTCTTAATTCGTGGCTGATTTTAGCAAATAGCATGCTTCTGTCTTCAAGTAGGCGCTCGGCTTGGGCTTGTTTTTGTTTAAGCTCTTCTCGGAGCATTACTGATTCGGTTACATCTTGGCAAGTGCCAAATAATCGGACACATCGGCCTTCATCAAATTCGGCCTCACCAAAAGTAGCTACCCATAGATGTTTATTTTTAGCGGTTACTACTTCTAGTTCTAGATTCCATTTTTTGCCTTTTTCTATGGCTAATTCTACCGCGCGTGTTATGCCTTCACGACTTGGACCTTCTTTATAAAACTCGATTGCAGAATTCATTTGCGGTTGAAATTGTTCACCCACTTCATATATGAGGTAGGTTTGTTCACTCCAGGTAATTTTATCGGAGATTAGATCAACTTCCCAAGTGCCTATATTTGCAACGCTTTCTAACTTTAGTAGTGTATTACTATTTTTTATTAATTGTTCTTTAGTTTGGGCGCGAGCAAATTCTGAGCCTAGCCATTGTGCAAGAAGTTCTATGTAGTCGTATGCGTCATCATTAAAAGCGAGGGAGTCTTTTGCAGATGAAAAGTTAACGGTACCAAATATTTTTTCGCCAATTTTTATTGGCGCGCCAATATAAGACTCTAACTGAAAATTGATATAACAGGGGTGGTTTGCAATTGCGCTTTGAGATGCTTTATGAAAGGCAAGTGCAGAGCCTGCAGCGAGCGTATGTACGCAATAGGTGCCTTGTAATTCAAACACGGTACCGGGCAAAAGCGAGTTGTCGGGGGTTATGGCATGTAAAACGGTATAGCTGTTTTCATCTACTTTACTAATAATACCTAGCTCTAGGTCAAACACTTCTAACCCAAACACTAAGAGCTTATTAATTTTACTTTCAAAATCAAGCGATTGATTCGAAACTATATCGTGAAAACGTCGTAAAAAATTCAAAAGAAAACACCCCGTAAGCTTTTGTTCAATATATATAATACATAAGCCAGTTAAGGCGTTGTTATTAGTTTAAAATTCAGTTTAGCAGTTTTAATAAGTAATAACTAAAATTGATATGTATTTAAATTTATAACCATATGTTTTTATGAACTAAGTTGGTGGTTTATTAATAAGTAGTATATATCGCCGAGCATGTAATACTCAGCGGTATACTTTTAATACGTTGAATTTGGGGTATATTGCGGGTTGATATCGCCGCCCACTTCTTCTGGATCTACATCGTTAATAAGCAATGTTTCGCGTACAGCTTCTATGTGATCAAGCACTGTTTGGTAGCGTTCGCCATATTCGTACTTTGTAACTTCAATAGCTTTAGGCATATACGTAAAGGCTATTTTAAGTGCGTGGAGTGCTTCTTCGTTTATTTTTTCGCTCATGATTTTCCTCGAATTTTAAATGTAAGCTAGGGTTAATAAAATAACACCAAATACAATACGATAAATACCAAAACTTACAAAAGTGAAGTTTTCTAAAAATCGAATAAACAGTTTAATAGTAAAATAGGCAACAACAAAAGAGGTAATAAAACCCACAGCAAGGGCAGTTAGGTCATCTAAGCTAAACAGTTGGTAATGTTTAAGTAAGTCGTACCCTGAGGCTGCTGCAAGTACAGGTAAACCAAGTAAAAATGAAAATTCAGCGCTGGCTTTTCGATTTAAGCCACATAACATGGCACCAACAATAGAGCTCCCAGCACGACTAGTCCCTGGAATTAACGCAAATACTTGTGCTACGCCAATCCAAAGAGCTTGTTTATAAGTAACTTGGGTTACATCGGTAGTTGTGCAGTGAGCCTCTTTATAACTGCGCTCTAATAGTAAAAAAATCACACCGCCTACAATAAACATAACACCTACTATTGGTACGCTAAACAGTGTTTTTATTACATCGCTAAATATAAAGCCAATAATACCCAAGGGAATAAATGCAATGGCAACTTTAACCCATAAATTAAAATGTTTAGGGCTGAACTTGTCTTTATAGTTTGCAAGTACCGCTAAAATGGCGGCAAGTTGGATAATTACTTCGAAGGCGAGGTTAGCGTCTGTTGATTCAATGCCTAACCACTTTGACGCTACAATTAAGTGTCCAGTTGATGATATGGGTAAAAATTCTGTTATACCTTCAATAATACCTAAAATAATCGCGTTAATTATATCCACGGTTTACTGCTTCCTGAAAAATTAAAAAGCCCGAACTCGGCTTAACTGAAATGACGCATTACTGCGTACCTAAATTGCGAGGCGTAGCATAAAAGCTCTTAAGGCAAACCAACAGTGTTTTTAGACTTAATTTGTTTAATAAATTGCATTAAATATTAAATGCACAATATAATGATAATTGTTATCATTTGCATGTACCGCTTTGTATATGTTTGGACAAATTTAATGAGCGAATAATGAATAATAAAAAAACGTTTACAGCTACACGCCGAAGGCACTTAATTGCGTGTGTATTAGCGCTAGTTACTGTGGTAATAATGATTCCGGGTATGACAACCTATTTACCGTTTAAAATGAATGAACAAATATTACTGCCTATTTTACTTTTTCCTGTTATTTGGACTGCGTTGTTTATTTATGCGTATTTGGCGCAAAAAGTATGGCAACCTTTTGCTGTGATGATTGCATTGTGTGTATCACATGGTTTATTGAGTTTTTGGGCGTTAACGCAGGGGCAGGGATGAAGTCGATTACTTTAAAAAAGCTATTTTTATTACATAGCTGGGTAGGAATTATTACTGCTGTGCTGCTATTTATTGTCGCATTTAGTGGGGCATTAGCGGTGCTGTCGCGCCCTGAGTTAAAAATATGGGCTAATCCAGAACTACAATCTAGCCAACACGTTGCCAGCGCGCAAATTAACCGATTAGTAAATGAATACCATAAACAGGTGCCTAGTGAATTTGGCGAAAATATTCATGTTTTTTTACCCAGTGGGCATAACTTTCATTTATTAACGTTGGTATTTGAATCTCACCATGGCGATGAAAATTACGACCAAGAGGTGGCCAGAGTATTTCAATTTCATCCCAATACATTGGCACTGGAAAATACCTATTATGGACCTAGTACAGAGTTTTACGCCAATAAAAAAACGGATGCGCCAACTTATATAGGCGAGTTTCATGCAGATTTACATTTAGGGCGACCAATTGGGTTAATACTCACTGGGTTTTTAGGTTTAACGCTTTTAGTAAGTGCAGTGACAGGCTTGTTTATTCATCGCAAATTGATAAAAGAGCTCTTTACGTTTAGGCGAGATAAAGGGTTAGATATTGCAGTGAGCGATGCTCATAAGGTTATAGGTATTTGGGGCAGCGTATTTAACATTGTGATTGGTTTTACAGGATCATTTTTAGGGCTCGCGACCATTATTTTACTACCAGCAGCTGCGTTTGTGAGCTTTGGTGGCGATCAAGATAAGTTAATAGAAACGTTTACCGCCATTCCTGAGCCTGTAGTTAGCCACATTAAGCAACCTACAAAAATAGACACTATTTTAGAGCATGCTCATAGCCGTTACCCTAAAGCAATAATTAGAGATGTCACAATAATGGCGCATAACGATGCGAACGCGCAGGTATATTTGCGTTTGTTAGGTGGCGAGGCTGTTGCTTCTCAGTTACTGCATTATCAGGGCAATGGTGAGTTTGTGCAGTCGATGAGTAGTTTTGGTGATATTTCAGGTGTTTCGATAAAAGTAATTGAGTTGATGTTTCCGCTGCACTTTGGGAACTTTGCAGGAGTGTTTGTAAAACTGCTCTGGGTATTACTTGGCTTAAGTACTGCGCTTTTACCTATTTCGGGCATGATGATGTGGCTCACAAAGCGTACGCGTGGCAGTAGCCCATCGCTGAGTATGCAGGCCTATGCACGCTGGAATCGTTTTATTATTGGCAGTTGTGGCGGTTTGGTATTAGCAAGCTTTGTGCTATTTCCTGTGCAAGTTGTACTTAATTATAGCGTTGTTGGTGTGGCGCAAAATAGCTTTTTTGGTCCTGTATTTTTTTATATCTGGTTGGGATGGTTACTTTTAAGTGCATTGCCTATCGATTATAAAAACTATTTTAAGCTGACTCTTTTTCTATGCGGCGCTTCGCTTGCTGTAGTGCTGCCGCTTAACATTATATTTGGAGCGAGCAATGTTGTTAACTTTAATAGTTCGCTTGTTGCGGTGGTCGATATAAGCTTTATGGTGGTGGGTGTTACGTGTCTATTTGTTGCCTTAAAAATAAAAAACACACAAAAATTACAAGTTGAGGTACAACCCGCATGAACGAGTTACTAATTATAATTGCGATGGTGAGTTTATTATTAATGATGATTAACATACGAAAAAATACACTCGCAATACCAACCAAAATACTTTTAAGTGCGCCGCTATTTGGTTTAGCACTGATATGCTTTATAGGTGTTTATGGTATTTTAGGCGGTGTAATATGCACCGTTGTGGGAGCCATGTTAGCGGGTTTACTAACTGCAGTTATTGCGGGTAAAGCACCGCAATTATTAGAGTAAAGAATACAGTTATTTAGCTAAAAAGGCCTTAGCAGTATCAACTCCTATGTTGTAACCACTATTGAGTATTTCAAACTTTTTAGTGGTACGCCCAACTTTAAAATTAGCCGGTGGTGCAATAATATTGATTTAGCAGTCNGCCGGTGGTGCAATAATATTGATTTAGCAGTCACTAGGGCGTGTTGATCTTTGTGGATTGAAATTTGTTCAATCTAGGGGCGATTAAATCGCGGCGCGAGGTTTGTAACCTAGTGGGCTAAGTAAAAACCGAGCAACAAAGAGTTAATCGTCCCTAGAAAGAACCCTTTGGGCTGACGAATCCCCAAAACGTGACAGGCACAGCAATTTATGATCTTATGTAAATCACCACAACCCACATAAGTCACAACTGCTATGCCTGAGACATCAGTTTGCCATAAGTACTTTAAACATGCATTAGCGCCATTCAATAATGCTAGAGTAAAAACATTACTAAGCTGCAGCAATGCATTAATTTCGGGCAATAAACTTACCTTAACTGAAATCGGCAGAAATTTGTCTGGCGCTGTGGATGTAAAACATAAAATAAAACGCGTTGATCGCTTCTTAAAAAATACTCACCTCTACAATGAAAGGGTCGCTATCTATAAAGCATTAGCTCATCCTATTATTGACTCTTTACCCATGCTTGCAATTGCCGTTGACTGGAGCGGTGCCTGTGGTCACGACTATCACTTACTGAGAGCAAGCTTACTTGTGGATGGGCGCTCTATCGTGATTTATAACATGATTGTTGAGCAGAAGGATTTTGATAGCCCAGCAACCAACAGCCTGTTTTTAGATGAACTTTATGAAGTGCTTGGACGACATCCTAGTGTCTATATTGTAACAGACGGCGGCTTTCTTACGCCTTGGTATAGTAAAGTACGCGAACTTGGTTGGCATATGATTGTAGTGGTCAATAAAATTTGGCCACAGTTTTAGAATCTTGATATCTAACCTCAGATTCATTTGGCGCTAAACCGGCATTATAATGATGCGGCCTAACGTTGTTGTAATATCCGTTGAT
>NZ_JADYXB010000059.1:0-13882 GCF_015864485.1 Pseudoalteromonas sp. SWN166 | reverse complement strand
GTAACCAATGACTAAGCATAAAAATACCCTCATAATCAAAAGATGATAAGGGTATTGTGAAGCAACCAAAAGATCGGTCAACCGATCAAAAATACCTTAACTGATCGGTGTTAGCTAAATAAGCGGCTTTGTTGTTTAAAGTAATCTTAAATTAACGTATACACTGTGGTCTTGGCTCAAACTCACTCGCTCTAAGTGGTAGCTGAATCACCTTGCCACATCCTGGTGGTGCCTGCTTACCCGTTTGCTCATTTACAAATGCCCAACGTATTGATGGTGGACGAGTATCAGCTATTGCTTGTGGATTAAGCGGCTTTAAGTAACGAATATACGCTTCTAATGCGCCTACGCTGCCTGTTAACCCCGTGCTTTTGTTGTCATCTCGACCAAGCCACGCAACCGTCACTGTATTTTGATCAAAGCCTGCAAACCAGCTATCACGTAAATCATTACTAGTCCCTGTTTTACCTGCGAGCTGGATTGACGGAAAGTGTAAATTTAAGCGTTTGGCTGTACCGTCTTTCGTTACGCGTTTCATCGCGTATTTGGTCATATACATTGCTGACTTGTCAAAACGTGGCTCTGCATTTACTTCATGCTTATAAAGTACTTTACCAACGGAGTCGGTTAAGGCCGAAATTGCAGTAAGCTTTTTATATTCGCCATCTGCAGCAATTGTTGTATAAAGCTGAGCAACTTCAAAACTCGACATTTCAACAGCCCCTAAAAGCAACGATGGGTATTCGTCTATCGCCTCAGTGGCGCCTAAGCCTTTTAGTGTGTTAACTACCTTATCAACACCTACATCAAGACCTAAATTAACCGCAGGAATATTAATACTGTTACTAAATGCTTTATACAAAGGAATTGCACCACGATATTGATGATCAAAGTTCTCTGGTTGCCACACTTTACCTTGCTCGTTTGTGACCTGTACTGGTGAGTCATCAAGCAAAGTAGCTAAATTATAATGCGGTAATTGCAGTGCAGTTAAATACACGGCAGGTTTTACCAGTGAGCCGATATTACGCTTTGTATCTAAAACACGATTAAACCCTGAGTAACGAACATCGCGCCCTGCAACAAGTGCAGAAACACCGCCCTTTTCTACGTTAACAGAGATCATGGCCGCTTCTAGTTTTTCGGTTCTAGGGCGGTTTTCTAAATACGGTAAGCTTTTTTCAATCGACTCTTCCATCGCTGTTTGCTTTTGCAAATCAAAATAAGTAAATACTCTTACGCCGGCATCAAGTGTGTGCTGGTCAGGCAATAACTTATTTAACTCTCTGTTTACTAGCTCTAAATAGCCCGGGTATGATTTTTGTAAACTCGCTTTCATAGGCGCAATATCAATTGGGCGATTAAGTGATGCACGATACTCTTTTGTACTAAGTAGCTTGTTTTCAACCATAAGACGAAGCACTAAGTCTCGGCGCTCCATTGTGCGCTCTTTATAACGACGTGGGTTGTAATAAGATGGACCTTTAACCATAGCCACCAACAACGCAATTTGGTCGTACTCAAGCTCGTCTACCGGCTTTGAAAAATAAAACTCAGAGGCAAGACCCATGCCGTGCACACCTTGGTTGTATGACTGCCCTAGGTATACTTCATTTAAGTAAGCTTCTAATATTTGATCTTTTGAATAACGGTAATCTAAAATAAGGGCAATAAAGGCCTCATTTATTTTTCGTACTAAAGAACGCTCACGCGTTAGGTAAATATTTTTTGCTAATTGTTGAGTAAGTGTACTGCCACCTTGAACGGTGCGCCCCGCTTTAATATTTGAATAAAGCGCGCGTAAAATAGAAAACACTGATACACCATGATGCTCATAAAAATTACGGTCTTCAACCACCAGCAGGGTATCTTTTAGCATTGCAGGAAACTTATCTAGCGGTACAAATTCTCTATCTTGTTTAGAGTCGTTACCAATTCGCGCTATTTGCACAGGCTCTAGGCGAGCAGAGTTTAAGCGCCTGCCAAACTTATCTTTAATAGTCGCAACTTTTTGCCCCGCAAAGCGAAGTTCAATAATATGTGATTTTTCAAGACCATCATAAAATTCAAAATCACGACGGTAAATCTTGATGCTATCTGCTGTTTTAACAAACTGCCCTGTTCGGCTCAATCTATTAACAGACGAATAATTTAAACGCTCAAGTTCAAATACAACCTCTTGGCTTGATAAAAACTGCCCCGGATAAAACGCCATAGAACGAGCATACACTTGCGCTGGAAGCTGCCATTTATTGCCTTCAAATATACGTGTTGTTTTTGAATCCAAATAAATGAAATACATTGCCATAGCAATAAAAACAGCCAAGCTTAATTTCCAAAACACTGACCATGTTTTTCTCATAAAAGAGCGTTTAACAGTGGTTTTAACTGCTTTTTTACTACCCTTTGAGGTACTTTTTTTTGTTGTGCCTGATGATTTACTTGCACGTTTAGCGACAGGTTTGCTGGTAGGTGTTTTTTTATTATCGGCCATTTAAGTGTAATTTATTCCAAGGGTTATTCACGAGAGTGAGCTTAGCATATTGGGCATAGCCTAACATCCGAAAAGTTAACCCCCCCTGAAACAAAAAAAGCTCTACCGAAGTAGAGCTTTGTGTAAACACACTATTATTTAAAAACGATTAACTGTTTCGAACAGAAACAAACTCTGGGTAGGCTTCAATACCACAATCGTGTTGATCCATACCGTTTAGCTCTTCCTCTTCGGTTACTCGTATGCCCATTGTTTTGTTTAGCACAGTCCAAACAATGAATGACGTTATAAAAACAAAGCCAACAATACAAAGTAGACCAATTAACTGATTAACAAAGCTTGCATCACCGTTGGTTAGTGGTACTAACATAATACCTAATGCGCCACACGAACCGTGAACAGAGATAGCACCCACTGGATCATCAATCTTAACTTTATCAAGTGCTATGATGCTAAATATAACAAGTGCACCACCAAGTAAACCAAGTAAACATGCCATTAATGGTGAAGGCGAAAGTGGGTCTGCTGTTATAACAACTAAGCCAGCTAATGCACCATTTAATACCATGGTTAAATCTGATTTACCCCAAAGTACTTTACATACAAACAGTGCTGCAATAGCACCCATTGCAGCTGCTGCATTGGTGTTAAGTAATATTTGGCCTACTGCAGTTGCGTTTTCTTTATCAGAAAGTAGTAACTGTGACCCACCGTTAAAGCCAAACCAACCCATCCATAAAATAAATGTGCCTAGTGTAGCAAGTGGTAAGTTTGAACCTGGAATTGGGTATATTTCACCGTTCTTACCATATTTACCTTTACGAGCACCTAGGATTAATACACCTGCTAATGCTGCGGCTGCACCTGCGCCATGTACAATTGCAGAACCTGCAAAATCAACAAAGCCCATTTCAGATAAGAAACCACCACCCCATGTCCAATAACCTTCAATAGGGTAAATAAAACCAGTTAGTATTACAGCAAAACCAAGGAAAGCCCATAGCTTCATACGCTCAGCAACTGCACCCGATACAATCGACATAGCCGTTGCAACAAATACTACTTGGAAGAAAAAGTCAGATTCTAAAGAATGGTCAGCATCAGCAGCTTGTGTGCCAATTAAAGCGCCTATTGAAGGAATAAAACCACCTTCGGCATTGTCTACATACATAATGTTGTAGCCAACTAATAAAAACATCGTACATGCAATTGAATACAGCGCGACATTTTTAGTTAAAATTTCAGCTGTGTTTTTAGAGCGAACTAAACCCGCTTCTAACATGGCAAAACCTGCTGCCATCCACATTACTAATATACCTGATATTAAAAAATAGAAGGTATCGAGTGAAAATTTTAGTTCTATTATTGTATTTTCCATGAGACCCCCTTAAATTGCTTCTTCGTCAAGTTCACCAGTACGGATACGAACAATTTGATCTAAGTCGTACACGAAAATTTTACCGTCACCAATTTTACCCGTTGATGCAATTTTAGTGATTGCTTCAACAACGCGTTGACAGTTTTCAGTACGCGTTGCAATTTCAAGTTTGATCTTAGGAATAAAATCTACTTGGTATTCTGCACCACGATATAGCTCAGTATGACCTCGTTGACGTCCAAACCCTTTAACATCAACTACTGTCATCCCCTCAATCCCTAAATCAGCGAGTGCTTCACGCACGTCATCTAATTTAAATGGTTTTATGATTGCACTAATCATTTTCATAGCGGCCCCCTCGGACTCTTTATTGTTATCCTGTTGGATTAAACAATCCAACCTTTGTGCCACTATTTTTATATGTTAAAAAACAATAAGTTAGTAAAAAACACAAACTCAACAACAAAAAAAACGCACCAATTAGGTGCGTTAATTTAACAAGTCAGCTACATTGGTGCGTGTAATATATTTATACCTTTATTACGCCCTTAGCTTTATATAATAGAGCTTATACCACGCAGTTTCTGCCTTGGTTTTTAGCTTCGTATAATGCTTTGTCAGCAATACGCATTGCCTGCGTTAAACTGGTGTCTTGAAAGTCAGCCAAGCCTATACTCGTGGTAATTTTAATTGATTTATCGCTTATAGAAAAATCGTAACTAGCCAACTTTTTTCTAAATGCTTCAAAGTATTCGCGACCGCGTTCTAGCTCTATTTCAGGTAAGATTATGGCAAACTCTTCTCCGCCAACCCGTGCAACCGTAAACTTTGAAAATGTAGATCGTATTAATGAGCCAACCTGTTTTAAAGCCTGATCGCCGCCTTCATGACCGAACGTATCATTAATATTTTTGAAAAAATCGATATCAAGCAATGCAAGAGTATTTTTCTGATTTTTACCTTTAAGAAGCTTTTCTGCATATTGATAAAAATAGCGTCGGTTATGAAGCCCTGTTAAATGATCCCTATGTGCACTTTCCTTAATATCTGAAATTAACGACAGCTGCTCCATTGTTTGAAGTACACGACAATGAAACTCCTCATTCATAAATGGCTTTGTTAAAAAGTCGTTGGCACCATATTTAATAAATCGTGCTGATAGCCCATGTTTCCCAGCGCCCGATAAACCAATAATTGCTAAATCGTCTCGGCCTCTAAAATTCCGCACAGCTTTAACCAGCTCAAAGCCATCCATAGAGGGCATAGCGTAATCAGTCATTAGTAGCTTTATATCAGGATTAGCTTTTAATATTTCGAGTGCCTGTTGTCCATCGTGGGCATCTGTTACATCAAATAATTGCTTTTCAAGCATTTGCTTCATTAACGAGCGACTCAGCATGGAGTCATCTGCTATTAGTGCTTTACAGCCTTGGTTTCTGAGTAATTGCGCAACAAGCTTAACGGCATAATGGTAAGAATCACGGTTATCTTTAATAACATAATCAACAACACCTAATTCAAGCATTTGTTGGCGCTTGTATTCATCTATTTTTGAAGTTAAAACAACCGTAGGAATTTTTTTAGATAAAGTATATTTTGCAACTTCACCGTGCGGAGCATCGGGTAGAGTTAGATCAACTAACGCAAGCGTATAATCGTGCTTTTCTACATAGGTTGCGCATTCAGCTAAAGACCAAGCAAAATCAATTGCTACATCAAGGTATTGTGCAGTTAAGTGGCGAAGTACCTGCTGCACTACTTTACTGTCTTCAACCACTAATACTCTTTGCATAAAGCTTCTCTTTACCTTTAATTAATTTAGTAACAAAACAATAAATACAACGCTATTAAGGTAATAGCATTTGTCTATAAACATCCGGTGTAGAGTGCACTGATGTGCTTGAAAGCGTAATCCATTAGATTTTATTAGTGATAGCTTGTATATAAAATCAATACAAGCAGGCCCGCAATATACCTGAATTTTGTAATTAACTAAATAAAGAAACCAAATTCAAAATAACTATAAAAGTGATAAATGCGCGTCTCTAAGCGCATTTATATTTTACTTAACCAGTATTATCGGCCACTAGTCTCAATACTTTTGTTATTTAACTCATTAATGTCTTTAATGGCGTATCAACAATAATAAGGACACCTAATGAAGCTTAGTCGTATTATCAGTTTACCGATAACCGTTATTGCATTAATAATTAGTACAAGCACGCTTGCCGATAACCAACGTCGTATTGATGTAGACAGCAAAGTTGTTACTCAACATAAAGCTAAAATCAACGGTCAACGCTTTAATTACACCGTTGCCACAGGTACACAACCTGTATGGGATGATAAAGGAGACGCGGTTGCTACATTGCAATACACCTACTATACCCGCGACAAAGTTGACGATAGGACAACTCGCCCATTACTTATTTCATTTAATGGCGGGCCTGGTTCGGCCTCTGTATGGATGCACCTTGCCTATACTGGCCCTCGCGTATTAAAAATTGATGACGAAGGCTATCCCATTCAACCTTATGGTGTAAAAGACAATCCATACTCTGTACTTGATATTGCCGATATTGTTTACGTAAACCCTGTAAATACTGGCTACTCTCGCGTACTTGAAAACGACAAAGGCGAACTTCCTTCCAAAGCTAAACAAAAAGAGCTGTTTTTTGGTGTTAATGCCGATATTAAATACCTTGCTGAGTGGCTAAATACCTTTGTAAATAGAACAGAGCGCTGGCGCTCACCTAAGTTTTTAATTGGTGAAAGCTACGGTACAACACGCGTATCAGGCCTTGCTCATGAGCTTCAAAATAGTCAGTGGATGTATATAAACGGTGTTGTACTCGTATCCCCTACTGATATTGGCATAAAGCGCGACGGTCCGATTAAAGCCGCTAACCGCCTACCTTACTTTGCAGCGACTGCTTGGTATCACAAGGCACTTAAAGCCGACTTACAAGCTAAAGATCTTGATGAGTTATTACCTGAAGTTGAAGAGTTTACTGTAAACGAGTTAATTCCAGCGCTTGCTAAGGGTGGCTTTATTAATGCTGAAGAAAAACGTCGAATTATTACAAAAATGGCACACTACGCTGGCTTATCAGAAAAGTTTGTTGAGCAAAATAACTTAGATATTCCAACTCAATTTTTTTGGAAAGAGCTACTACGTGAACGTGGTCAAACTGTGGGTCGCTTAGATTCTCGTTATTTAGGAATAGATAAACGCGGCGCAGGTGAATCTCCTGACTACTGGGCTGAACTTACCTCTTGGTTACACTCTTTCACTCCTGCAATTAATCACTACTTACGCGAAGAGTTAAACTATAAAACAGACATAAAATATAACTTATTTGGTAATGTTCATCCGTGGGATAGAACCGGTAACAACACTGGCGAAAACCTGCGCTTAGCAATGGCGCAAAATCCTTACTTAAACGTGATGATTCAATCAGGATACTTTGATGGTGCAACCAATTACTTTGACGCTAAATATACGTTATGGCAATTAGATCCAAGCGGTAAGATGAAAGATCGTTTGAGCTTTAAAGGCTACAGAAGTGGACACATGATGTACCTCCGCCATGCTGATTTAGAAAGCTCTAACAATGATTTACGTAACTTTATAGAGCACGCTTTACCTAAAGAAGGACAAGCGGCTAAATATTAAATTATTGATAAATAAAAAGATAAATAAAATGGCTCTTTATGAGCCATTTTTTATGTGCGTTTTTCATATCTTAAGCAGTAACTTTTAAGCTGAGTAACAACATCGTTAAAGCAGGTCTCGAGACTTTGCATTTCATTGTTATCAATAGATTCATTTTCTGCATGCGTTTCAATCTGCTGACATATATCAGCCAGTTTAATAGCCCCTACCGATTTTGACGACGACTTTAATGCATGTGCCTGAAAAGCTAAATCAACATAGTTTTTGCTCTTGGCATACGCATTAGCCAATTTAATTTGCTCTCCTGCTGTTTGTAAAAACGCATTAAATACCATGCAGTGGACTGTTGGGTCATCGCCAAGCATTGCTTTTAACAGCGTAATATCGAGTTGGTCAAAACTATCTGAAGTTATACTTTCAGTATCTGGCTTTTCTGAGCATGTATTAACTATTGTTTGCGAGTGCTCCATCAATAACGACTTTAATTTAACAAGCTCAATGGGTTTGGTTAAAAAGCCGTTCATTCCGCAACTATAACAATTATCTATATTGTTTTTGGTAATGTTGGCAGTAATTGCAATTATGATAAGTTCATCAAAACGGGTGTTTTCGCGTATTTTTTTAGCTAACCCTAACCCATCGAGTAAAGGCATTTGAATGTCGGTTAGTAAAATATCAAAGTGTTTATTTTGCAGAGTTTCCCAGGCTTGTTCCCCATTACTTACAAAAGTAGAACACACTCCAAGCATGGTTAATTGCTGTTTTAATACTTGCTGATTTGTAACCTGATCTTCTGCCACTAAAACCTCAAGCGTAGGAAGAGTGACTGTATCTAAACTTTGCTGTGTTATTTGAGGAGCTTGCACTTGTGCTGGTAAGTCCGCTTGATCGAAGCTGTTAAAGTTTAGTGTAAAACAAGAGCCTTTGTGCTGCTCACTTTGTGCATTTAAAGAACCCTGCATCCGCTCTACCAGTTGCTTAGTTATTACTAAACCAATACCTGTACCATTTACCTTACTGGTTTCAGCTCCTAAACGGTCAAAGGGTTTAAATAAGCGAGAAATATCATCTGGAGCAAATCCACATCCTGTATCTATTACATCTATTTCGCACTGCTTATTACTTAATACCCGGCAATTAATATTAATACTGCCGTTTGGTTTGTTGTATTTAATCGCATTTGAAAGCAAATTAAGCATCACTTGTTTAAAGCGGCGCTGGTCAATATAAACCCTTAGTCCTTCTAAGGACTCAAACCCTTGTGTTTTCAACGTTATTGATTGTCCTTTAATAAGCTCAGTGACGAGCTCTACAGACTCCTCTAATACGCTTTTAATAGGCACATAAGAAAAACTAAACTGCATATTACCCGACTCAATAGCCGTTAAATCAAGTACATCGTCTATAAGTAATAATAGATGTTCCCCGGCTTGATAAATGCTTTTCGCGTTTTCTTTTTGTACTTTGTTTGCACTTTCATCATATCCATACAGCTGGGCTAAGCCTAAAATTGCATTTAATGGGGTTCTTAATTCGTGGCTCATACTGGCCATAAAGTCTGATTTAGCTTTACTTGCCGACTCTGCTTGAATACGTAATACATTCAATTTTTGATGGTTATTAGCAACCTCATCAACCATGTTATTAAATGCACTTATTACACTGCCCACTTCGTTTTGTTGCTGTTTATCTATATGGCAATCAAAGTCGCCTTTTGCTAAGCGTGAAAACCCCTGTTTTAGCGTCCTCAAAGGCGATGTAACCCTGTAATCCACCAGCCAAGCTAAGCCAATAAAAACAATAACTAAAATAATAAATTGTATATATATTAGGGTGTAATGAAGTTTTGAAGATTCGTTTATTTCATTAGTAAAGTTAACTACCAAGCTAATATTAGCCAGCGGTTTATCTAAAAAAATCACTTGCTGAGATAACAACATATCGCCGTTTTCATTTGCTCCAACCCAACTATCAAGTGGGTAGAGCTGGTTTTTTGAATCAATATCAACAACTTTAATGCTTTTCCAATTAGGCCGAGTTTGTAGCTGACTGTCTATTTCTTCATACAATTCTGCATACTGCCTAGTTAATAAGGGCGTGGTTATAGACGTTGATAGCTGAGCTAAAGAGCGCTGAGCAGCCTTCGACAAGTCATCGTTCACCCATCTAGCTTGCTCAGGCAGTGCATAAAATATGAAAAGACAAGCCATAAGCAAGCCACATATCAATACAACAATAAAGCTTTGTGCCCTTAAACTACGAAACCCTCTAATTTTCAACATAAAATGAGCGCAAGCCCCACTGAGTTAACTGCTGATACTCTGCTAAAGTTGCAATACTAGGTTTAATAATCGGGATACCTGCAAGTAAATGTTTATGTTCTGGGCTTTGCCCAATGTCTAAAATAGCTTGTTGTACTTTTAACTGTATTGGAGGGTCAACCCTTGGGTGGGCTACAATTGGATGACGACTAATTTCACGTGTTTTATAAAGAATTTTAAGCTTACTTTGTAAGCTTTCAGGCTGTTGCTTAAATGTGCCCATTACGCCGCCACCTGCCATTGTTGAACGCAGTGCTACATTTAAATATACCGATGGGTGAGTTTGAACATATATAGGCTTTATGCTCAAGCCGTATAACAATGCTAGGTCGGCTCTCATTAATAATGATGCACCTAATGCATTAGGTGCAGGGAATGCTATTTCGGCGCCTTCAAGCTGACTTAAATTATCGATACCACTGTCTTTATTTACTACCAAAATACCTTGCAGCTTTCGCCCTGCATCTTTTATTAGTGGCAAATATCCCTGCTGCTCATATGCTATAACACTGTGCCATGGGTTCATATATGCAAAGTCGTACTCGCCGTTAGCAAAGGCTTTTTCAAATACTGGAATGGACTCAACTGTAATTAGCTTTATTGATACCCCTGTTTGCTTACTTACTTGCTCTAACAAAGGTTGCCAAATCGCGTTTAACTTTTGCGGCTCATATTGCGGCACTACACCAAAGGTATATTCTTGAGCAAATAAGAGTGAACTGTGCATAAAACATAATATAGCCACTAAATACTTCATCAATTCTCCAATTAATAGCGTGTCATTATTGCTTAAGCGTAGTTAAAGACTACTAAACACACCATAAAATTATTATGTATTCTATATTTAGCACTGACCGGCTTTGATTACAGGTAGTTTTGGAGTGTATTTTTTATGTGTAAGCATATGGTGCAAATTCATAAATGTGTTGTAAGTACTTTTCAATCCAACCTTATTGCTTAGCCAAGTAGGTATTGCCCCATCAGGCAAAGCATATATTTGGTATTCAATATCAAGGCGGCCTTTGTCCTCACTGAGTAGCCAGCGTGCATTTAAAGTAGTAATTCTTATAACACTATCATTTTGGGGCAGCTCATTAGGGCGAGCATTAATAAGCAATTGGCTCTTATTTGCAGTTAACTGTGAATAGCAAGAATGAGTAATGCTATCTCTATCTCTAACAGGCCAAGGAGAATTAAAATAACTGTACACTAAATTTTCTGATGGGCTTATGTGCTTAATAATCTTTACCTGAGATACATTTTCGAGCCATTGGGGTGCAGCATCGGTATCGCTAAGTAACTCTAAAAACTCATTGGTAGATACATCTTTCACGCTCATCTGCGCTTTTACTTCAAAGGTATTATCACTGTGGCTTTGATAATACACACTTACGCCATTTTTGTTTTTATACAAATGCCATGTTGGCTCTGCGTAAGTGTTAAAACTAACTAATAAAAGAATAACGAATAAGCACTTTTGCAACTGAATTTTATTACAAAAGTGCATCATTTATTTTTGCCAGTAAGGTTCTATGTCCAATGAAGCCAAACGGCTTTGCTCCATGGCACTAACCAAATATTCAGACTTTTGCTCAAGCCATGATTGGATTTTAGCAAGCTGCTCATCTTCTTGCCCAGCGCATAACTGTTTTAAATACTCAAGCGTGCTTAACTCATAAATACCATGGGAAATATCAAGCCATGGTAATCTAAACTCTAGGCGTTCTTCTTTATCAAATAACGATCCTAAACAGTTACCACTCAGTAAACTATTTTCAAGTTGAGTGCGCAGGTTTAAATACGAAGCGACATCGAGCGTTTGCTCTTTTGGAAGTAATTCGTGTAGATTTTTCCAGTCTTTATTAAAAAGCCTATTGGCAATAGATGACACATTTTGCTCAGCTGCTTGAAGCTCTGTTTGCCCCCAGTCTTTACGCCATTGCTTATCGATTAACCAGGTAGTTAACGACAGTAATAAACGATTATAACGCGCACTATGAAACAGTGCATTTATATCGTCAATACTTGGCTGTAACTCTTTTAAATCACCAATTACTTGAGTAAGTGCTGGCGCTGCATTAATTTTTTTATAAAAAGCATGACGTTTAGACGTGTACGTTTTTAATTGAATCGCGTTTTCTACCCACGCTAATTCGCTTAATAACCATTTAAGCTCTGTACGTAAGTGATCTGTGCTTTCTTTGGATACTATATCGTCGTACAACCAAAAAGTATGACGGATTAAACTAATCCCGTCTGTTACGCGTTTAAGCGTTTTTAAGCTTGGCTTATCGAAATAGCATTGTTCGTGCTTTTGTACAAAACGAATGCCAAAGTTCATGGCCTCAATTAAAGCGCGTTCTTGAGTCGTCGACTTTGGTAATTGAACAAAACCAATAGACTTACTCGGCGTTAAAGGTTTTTCATCAGCAAGACGATAACCACGAGCAGCCTTAGAATATAAACCTAAACGGATACAGTTCTGGCTAACCAGTACATCTGCAAACGCAAACAACTCATTACGACTGCCCTCAACAAGCTCAATTTCAAGCTCACTAATAATTTCAATTTTACCCGAAGCCGCAATTTCACCCTTATCGAGTACAACTTCAATTTTAGCGCCGCTTTTGGTTTCAATTAACCAAGTACGACGAATAAAGTTAGTACTGAAAATTGGATACAAGTTTTTTGAAATCGCACTTATTTGCATACCATGAGGCCAAATATCAGCATCAAACGCCATTAAATTAGGGCGACTTGATTCAATTGGTAAATTGTACTCAGGGCGTTGGTGTAAGCCACCTACAACTTCACCGGCAAGCTTTATAGTTTGCTCACATTCGCTATCAGAACAACGCGTTCTAAACCCGATATCAAGCGCTCTAAGCTCTCGGCTTGGCGTGTCGTAGTATGCATTTTGTAAACTGCGTGACGGTTTATTCTTCACCGTTTTTGCAAATTGAGTAATTAATGAGGGGATCAGTGGAATAACGGCATCTGATACCAAAAATTTCAGTTCTATCTCAGTATCCATTCGGTTTGCGGATTACCTTTAAAATAAATAAGTGCTCAAAATAAACAAAGCGCCTTAACAATGCAAATTTTTTAGCCTTATTTTAATACCTAAGCCTTAGCTGGGTTACAATATCAGTCTTGCTATTGAGCTATATAATCCATACTATCTAGCTACTTATGTGAAATAAAACCACGTTCATAACGGACACAGCTAGATCAACAAGGTAGATAAATGCTAAAACATTGTTTATTAGGGCTACTTTTAACAGCCGCCACATTTATGAGTTATGCACAAGAAGCACAACCTGCAAGTTCAACTAATGCAAACACCGCTTATATTATCGATAATCTATATACTTTTATGCGATCTGGTGCGAGTAAGAATTATCGACTACTCGGCTCTGTAGATGCTGGAACAAAGTTAACCTTGTTATCAAATGAAGAAAACGGCTTTATAAAAATTAAAGATGATAAAGACCGTGAAGGTTGGATAGAAACTAAGTTTATATCTAAAACGGCAGGCTTACACCAACAGTACAAAACACTAAGCAGTGAAATGAGCACTATGCAAGAAAAGCTACGCCAAGCTCAGGTAGAGCTTCCGCAGCTGCAAGAGCAAAACCAAACTTTAACTGATAAAAACCTACAGTTATCAGCTCAAATCACTAAACTTAAAACAACGCTAGAGCAAGAGCGCACTCAAAAAGAAGCAGCGAGTTCAAAAGAGAAACGCCAGCTACTTACTTACGGTGGTGCTATTGCATTTTTAGGACTGTTTTTAGGTATTATTTTAACGATAGTGCTGTCGCGTCGTAAGCGCTACGAAGGTTGGGCGTAAGCCTTCCACATATCCGTTAAATATAAAAAGCCGCTTATTGCTAACACCATTCAGTTAAGCATGTTTTGACTTAATGGTGTACCGATTTTTTGAAATTCGAACGGTCCTACTTTTGGGCCGTTTTCTTTTTTCTGGAAGAATATAACGTTTCACTCGCTCT
>NZ_JADYXB010000058.1:0-14036 GCF_015864485.1 Pseudoalteromonas sp. SWN166 | reverse complement strand
AGTAAGACCTTTACCAGCTTGAAGTTCAGCTAATGCTTTGTTGAAATCGAAAGATTGAGTCATGTGTCACTCCTGTTTTCTTAATAATACTGAAATGACACAGATTTCTAAACACTACCCTAGACACTAGAAATAAAATTGCAGACTGGTTTGCGGGAATTTAAATACACAATTACCACATCATAAAAACGTCTCTATCACCCGCTCTCTAAACCCGCCAAAGGCATGTAAAAAGCTTGCTTCTTGAGGCTCAGTTTTCAGCTGATTTGATTCGTTTTCTCTCCATGAAAATAGTAAATCATCAATTTGAGCAATCGGCTGACTATCGGGCCGCGTGGAGCTTGTCTTTTTATGAGTCTCTGTTCCAAAATATTCATTCGCTATGGCGTTATTTCTTATCAGTACGCAAGTGTCAGGTAGCTCTTGGTCGATTCTATTTGAAAAGGTGCTTAGTGTTTCTTCGGCGAGGGTGAATAGCCAAGCTTCTTGGTTGGGGGAGTTGTTAACTCTTAATATACGGCCAAGCACCTGCCTAAAATAAAGCTCGGTTTTAACTCGGCTTAAATGGCAGCATATCTGTAGCCTTGGTATGTCAGTGCCTTCCGACACCATTCCAACGCTTACAATCCATTGTGTGTTGCTAAAGCGAAAATGATTGATTCTATCGCCAGCATCACTTTCTTTGTAAGTTACTATGGTTGCTGATTGATGAAAAAGCTCTGTAAGAACTATCACTATCTGCTCTGCATGCTCAACAGAAGAGGCCACAATTAGCCCTGCTGCATTGCTGTTTTGCAGCCTAATAGTGGCGAGCTTACTTACCCCTTGAGCAACAATGTAATTGATTACGGCTTCGTGTTTAATCAGATCTTGGTAGGAAATCGATGTGTCTTTTAGCAAAGACTTTAATGAGTGGTAGGTTTTAGTTTCCTGTTTTGCTGTTGTTACCGAAATTTCTTCATTATCAATTAAAACAATTTTAGGGTTACGGCAAACGCCATCATTTACTGCCTGTTGCAGCGAGTAAGTGTAATTGCATTGAATTTTATTATCTGGGTCACTATAAGTTGCTAGCGCAATAGGGAGAAGGTCAGAGCGCCAAGGTGTGCCTGTTAAAGCTAACGTGAAAGCGGCTTGCTGTTGAATATTTTTAACAATATCTTGCCCCCATACATTGGCATCCTCAATGCTTGAACCAGCACAGTGGTGTATTTCATCAAACACCACTAACACGCGGTTGTTCTTTAATAACTTCCAATAGTCGTCATTAAAAAAACGCATGTTTTGATAAGTATACGAGCAACCAACTGAGCCAATAACACCGCCAAAATTACAATTTAACCGTTTAGCAAACGTCTTTCTAATGCCATTTGCAACCTCACTAGAGGGTGAAAAACAAATCACAAAGTCTATTTGCTTAGTATCAAATAAATAAGCTGCAACTTCTGCCGCCAATACGGTTTTACCGGCCCCTGGTGTAGCTAAACAAAAAAAGTGCTTATAGCTTTGGGAATAATGCTTTTTAACTGTCGATAAACAGCTTGTTTGCCAATCCCTTAACATGGTTGTTTTTCTGTTATTTTATTACCCAGTAAAGTCTGCAAAGCATTTATTTTACCAAGTAATTTAATAGACTTTTCTTTAGCTTGAGTGTGATGTAGTTGCAATTGCTCATGTAGCTTAGGGTAACGTGTTGTAAGGCGTTTGTACTCTTTAGCTTCTTCAAGCAAAGTACTCAAATCAATTTCGTATGTTAGTAAATCCTTTTTAAGCTCTTCTTGGTACTCAGTAATTACAAGCTTTTCGACTGTGGCGTTAGTAGAGTTATTACGGTGTTTGTCAAACTAGTTGTCGCGATCACTATGTTATGCACTCTCCGCTTTGACGATTTCTTGTTCAGGGTTTAAGTACACTTCTTTTGGTAAATCCCAATTACGAACATTACCACTCCAGCGCTCAGGATGAGCATCCTTAGCACCTTGATATACCTCTTTTCTATTAGCCAATATTTCACCCGCCAATCCAGAATGCCTCTGATGTGGGCTAACGTATTTGATGCCACTATGCTTGTGGTTAAAATTATACCAATGACTAAATTTAAGCACCCAGTCACGTGCTTCTTCTATTGTTAAAAATCCTTTATAAGGATAACCAGGTCGATACTTACACGTTTTAAAAATTGATTCTGCGTAAGCGTTATCATTACTCACTCGTGGTCGACTAAAAGAAGATACAACACCTAAACTATGGAGTGTTTCAAGCATTGATGAACCTTTCATTGGGCTACCATTATCTGAATGTAACACCAACGGGCTATCTCTAACACCTTCTTTTAAGTGCGTTTTATTAATCAATCGCGAAGCGTTCTCAGCCGATTCCTCATCATGTATTTCCCATCCAACAATTTTTCGGCTAAATATATCGAGTATTAAATACAGATAAAAATGTAGCCCTTTGGCTGGTCCTGGAAGCCAAGTTATATCCCAACACCACACTTGATTAGGGCCTGTCGCGCAATGCGTTGTTGGTGTTTTTCGCTCTTTAATTTGGCTACGCCCACGAGCATTCTGTAACTTCTCTTCATGTAGTACACGATAATAGGTCGACTCTGATGCAATATAAACACCTTTATCAGCCAACGCAGGGACTATTTGACTAGGTGGTAGGCTTTTAAATTCATCACTATTAACAGTAGCTAATAAATGGTCTCGTTCTTCGCTTGATAACTTATTTTTAGGTGTAGGGCGATTAGCGCTTGGCCTACCATCACTTTTAACGCCACCTTCAACAATCCAGCGCTGATAAGTTCTTACGCTAATTTCAAGCTCAGCACAGGCTTTAAACCTTGCTGCACCATAAAATACCGCTTCACTGATTAATTCAACCGCTTGAATGCGAGCTGAGTCGAGGATCATTCGTCCTCGGCTTCCCCCCAGATCGCATTTGCTTTTTTTCTTAACACCAGTAGTGCTGCTGTTTCAGCGAGCGCCTTATCTTTTCGGCGTAGCTCTTTTTCTAATTGGTTGATCTGTTTTTTATCTTTCTTTGCTTCGATGGTGAAGGCTTTCTCTTGCTCTTTTACATTAGCGTTAGCATCCATACAAGCACTGCGCCAAGCCGCTATTTGTTCTGCATAAAGTCCTTTCTTACGACAATATCCAGCTAATTCAGCTTGATTTAACGTCGCTGTTTCCAGCACAACTGCGAACTTATTTGCTGAAGACCATTGCTCTGCATTACTTCCATCACCTGGCACTAGATGCCCCTTATCAATTGCTTGTTTTCGCCAATTATACAAGGTTGATTCACCAATACCCATTTCGATAGACAATTTTGATATCGATATATTATTGGGCGGCATCATTTTCTGAAGAGCCGACTCTTTTTGCTGCGTTGAATAAATTGGCATTGTTTTTCCACGCCCTCTACTTAATTTTAATGATTAAGTAGAGGGCGCGACAACTAGTCTGACAGAGAGGGATTATTAGTAATTTCAATGCATTTTGCACTACTTCCCCTTGAATTCGGCACAATTTCTAAATTAAAAAAAAGCTCTGTTTTTGAATAAATAACTTCCTTAACACCCTTGCGTAATTTATTGGTTCGTTTTAAAAGTCCTTTTGCAACATTACGAGTTAATTGACGATATATAAATTTTCGGGTTTCTACCGCATCGGCAAACGTAGGCTGTTCACGTAATAAAGCGTCTTTCGCTTGCGTTACAGTGAATTTATCCATCTGCTTGATTACCAAAAGAAAATGTAAAAATACATTCATATTCGCTTTTTTACTCATTGCTAAACCTTACCACTCACCATAAACTTAGGATTCCTAAGTATACATGCTCATGTAAAAACTAGACAATCATTTAAATGTGAGAGTTACCAAGATGAAGCAACGGTGCAGGTTAAATCCTTTTTTACAGAGCGTCTTAAAGAGGCTCGAAAGCGAATGAAAATAAGCCAAAAAGAGTTAGGTATTAAAATGGGGATGGATCCAAGTTCTGCTAGCGGCAGAATGAATCATTACGAAACAGGTCGTCATATGCCCGATCTTGCAACACTCAAAAATCTAGCGACCGAGCTAAATGTTCCCGTAAATTACTTTTTTTGTGAGTCAGAAGAAAGTGCAACACTAGCATGCTTAATTGAAAAGCTTGATGACGAAGGTAAACGCAAACTCATTCAGCTACTCCAGTCGAAAATTTAATCGTATAAAAAACAGATAAAGATATATTAAATATACTCTTTAAATGATGTATAAATGCTAAAGAGCAGGATATAAATATGGATATCACTAAAGATTATTATAAAGTCCTTGGTGTCTTACCTTCTGCAGAACGTATTGTTATAAAAGCAGCTTATAAAGCCTTGATGAGAGAGTATCACCCTGATGTTTATCAAGGCGAACGAGAATACGCCCTAAGAAAAGCTACAGAGATAAATGAAGCCTATGAGGTTTTATCAAGTGAAGTAAAGCGAAGAGAATATGATGAATATAACTCTCAAGCTAATTTCGAGTTCGGAAATAAAAATAGTGACTCTGAGCTAAATGATACTATTCACAACTCACTTAATGAAAAGTGGGTTTTAGCGTGTAAGTATTGCCCTGATTTATTGCAGGTAGAAAAGCGGCTCTCTCAAATATCTAGTTCACTCTGCTTTTCATTTAAGGTAGAGGTTTTAGAAACTAAAAACTTTTCTACAGCTAAATTAGTAGCAAATAAAATGCTTGAAAATTACGTAGAAACTTATTTTGGAAAGAATAAGGATATTAAAGCATTTGCAATAGAGCTTATAATAGGCAATAAAAAAGAAGCCGCGAGAGAGTTAAATAGGGTAATTGCTACCCTTGGTTCAGAAGTGGACTCTAAGTTTATAATCACTAAAATCACTGAAGAATTTTCACATCAAGATAAAAATAATCAGAGCTTAAATGAGTATCTAAATTATCAGGTAGGAGATCACATTTCAGTTAAAACTATCCCTTCAAATGGAAAAGGTTTTCTCTATTTTATTTATATAACTATATTTATCGGTGTGATTTATATTTTTATGTGAGGCTTTTATTTATGAGTACTACAATGATTTTACGGTGGAAAAAACCTTCATCTATTCACTTAAGTACTCCTTATAATACCAATTTATTACTAATTAACACTCAAAAATCCACGACCTTTGCGGTATGATAAGCCAATAATTTATATTGATATTCTTGCAGATAGAGACTACATGGACGCTGCATCAAAAAAGCCTGTTACTAAAAAAGCCGCAAAAAACACAAGTCGGGTTTGAAGAATCCCTTTGGGATGCCGCCAATAAACTGCGCGGGAGTGTTGAGTCAGCCGAATATAAGCACAAAGTGTGGTTAGTTATGAAATTGAAAACGGAAGGTTTATTAGAACTGTTAAACTAGCAGAGAAGTTATAAGCTCATAGAGTAATACTGCGAATCTGGAATAATATAAATAGGGTCGCTTTACAATAATATTCTTGATGATGTGGCTTGCATATTAAATGGGATGGCTTTACCTTTGTACTTAGGATTTCTAAGTTTTAAGGTGTGGGATGGCTTTTCTATTTTCTCCCAAGGCTCGGGCATTTTCTGATGAGTCGTTGGAAAGTTACTTATTACGGGTCGTGTCAGAGAATTTTTTTGACTCGTATGAAGGGTTAAGTTTAGCTATTCGCGAAGAGCTTCATGAGCTTGATTTTGAGGCGCATGGCGCATTCCCGATAGATTTAAAAAGGCTCAATGTTTACCACGCCAAGCATAATAGCCACTTTAGAATGCGGGCTTTATGTTTGCTCGAAACATTATTAGATTTACCTCGCTATGAGCTACAAAAGCTGGCTTTGTTAAAGTCAGATATTAAATTTAACTCCTCAGCTGCCTTATACAAAAATGGCGTAGATATTCCCCATAAATTTATTCGTTACCACCCAGAAGATGCAGTTGCTTCAATTCCGGTATGCCCACAATGTCTTGCAGAAGAAGCTTACATAAAACAAAACTGGCACATAAAATGGGTAAAGGAGTGCACTAAACATCAGTGTGCTTTGCTACATAACTGCCCAGAATGCTGCGCTCCAATTAACTATATCGAGAATGAGTCAATTACTCATTGTTCATGCGGTTTTGAACTTTCTTGCGCTAGTATCTCACCTGCAAATACATTAAGTATTGAGCATTTAAATAAATTGCTGGATAAAAGTGAGCGTAATGATAGTAACCCGCTATTTAACAATACGACTCTTACAGAACGTTTTGCTGCGCTTCTTTGGTATCAGGAGCGGTATTCTCAAACAGATAACTTTTGTTTAGACGATGTTGTGGATTATTTTAGTAAGTGGCCAGCTGTTTTTTACAAGGAGCTTGATGAATTAAGTGAAAATGCAGAAATGAAGCTAATATATTTGTTTAATAAAACAGAGTTTAAGTTTATTTTTGGTGATGCTATTTTAGCTTGCCCCAGTACTCAAATGCAGAGGGAACTTCATTTTATTTATAGGGCTCTATTAGATTATTTAGTTACTTTGGTTGAGGGTAATCCTAAAGCTAAAAAACCAAACACAGCCGACTTATTGGTAAGCGTATTAGAGGCTGCAACTTTGTTAGGCACTTCAGTAGAGCAAGTATATAGATTGTACCAAGATGGTATTTTGCAAACGGCATTTCGTCATAAAATGAACCAGCGAATCAATCCCTATAAGGGTGTGTTTTTTTTAAGGCATGTTATAGAGTACAAAACTAGTTTTGGAAATGATAAAGCTAGAATGTATTTGTCGGCATGGTGAGTATATGCATTTAAAAGAACTGCTAGATATTACAGACACCACTGAGCGAGATAGATTATTACGTCGTGCTTTTAATCCTTACACAACAACGGTTGATATGACAGGTTGCGAAGGCAATGCTTTAATTATTTTATTAAACCTGACTTATCGAAAAAACCAAGTTGATGACTTGCTGGATAAACAGCTAGCAAAACAGGCTTTAAAAAGTGAAGACCATATTAATAAATGTATTAAGGAAATAGCGTGGTTTCATACTCATAATTTAAAGTACCCTGACATTAGAGTCAGTAAGCAAAATTTAGCCGTAGAGCCTCCAACACTGCAATCTTATGTTTTGAGTAGTGCTAACTATCCTAAAGCCTATGGCTGGTCACATGACTCAGCTAAAGTTAATTTTGCTAAATTATTTGTTAGTTACTTTAAATGGCAAAATCAAGTCAGTTGTCTGGCACAAGTATTAGCTACGAACTCGGATAACTGGAAAGCCGCATTTACCTCTCTAGGGTTATCCGTTAAGGCATTTAAAAGCTTATGTGTAATCGTTAAAAAATCATTGCCTGAAGAGGCCATTCCCGACTCTGTTGACCGCTACTCTCGCCAAATTAGAATGCCTTATCATGATGGTTACTTAGCTGTTACGCCTGTAATTAGCCATGTTGTTCAATCAAAAATTCAACAGGCGGCAATTGATAAACGAGCTCGATTTAGCAATGTAGAGTTTACGCGTTCTGCTGCTGTCAGTATGTTAGCAGCTTCCTTAGGTGGTGTTGTTAATGTGCTTAATTACCCTCCTTATATACGAAGTAAATATCATGGTTTAAGTAACTCACGAGCATTTAAATTAAATAATGGGCAAACAGTATTTAATGTTGAGGCACTATTAAAGCCGGAATTAATTAAAGCTTTAGAAGGTATTATATTTAGTAATAATGCGCTGGCTCTTAAACAGCGTAGACAACAAAAAGTAAAAAACATTAAAGAGCTGAGAAACACGCTTTTAGAATGGTTTTCACCTGTATTTGAATGGCGCTTGGACGTTATTGAGAATGGGCATGACTTAGAACAGCTTGAGAGTGCTTCAGACCGACTGGAGTACAAAATACTATCGCTGCCCGACGACGAACTCCCTTCGCTAACGATTCCTTTATTTAGGTTACTAAATGAAATGCTTGGCGGTGTGAGCATGACACAAAGGTATGCGTTTCATCCTAAATTAATGAGCCCTTTGAAAGCAGCTTTACAATGGCTCCTTATCAATCTTACAGATCAAAAAAATGAACCGATTGAAGTAGATGAAGAACATTTTCGTTATTTACATTTAAGCGGTATACGTGTGTTTGATGCGCAAGCGTTATCGAACCCTTACTGCTCAGGTATTCCATCTTTAACCGCTGTTTGGGGTATGATTCATAGCTACCAAAGAAAACTTAATGAGGCGCTAGGGACAAATGTACGGTTCACATCTTTTTCTTGGTTTATTAGAGATTATTCTACTGTAGCCGGAAAAAAGCTTCCTGAACTTAGCCTTCAAGGCGCTCAGCAAAGTAAGCTTAAGCGACCAGGAATTATTGATGGCAAATACTGCGATTTGATATTTGATTTAATAATACACATTGATGGTTATGAGGATGATTTACAGGCAGTAGATAGTGAGCCTGACATTTTGAAAGCGCACTTTCCATCTAACTTTGCAGGTGGTGTTATGCATCAGCCTGAGCTTGATTCAAATATAAATTGGTGCTGTTTGTATAGTAATGAAAATCAGTTATTTGAAAAGTTAAGGCGACTCCCTTTATCTGGTTGTTGGGTTATGCCAACTGAGCACAAAATACAGGATTTAGATGAGCTACTCTTATTATCAAATAGTGATTCTAAACTAAGCCCATCTATGATGGGGTATATGTTACTCACTGAACCGATGGCTAGAGTTGGATCACTTGAAAGACTGCATTGTTATGCTGAACCAGCAATAGGAGTGGTGAAATACGAAACGGCCATTAGTGTTAGGTTAAAAGGTATTAGTAACTATTTTAATAGCGCTTTTTGGGTGCTAGATGCACAAGAAAAGTTTATGCTAATGAAAAAAGTTTAACCGGAAAAGACTTAATGGAACTATGTAATATATTAAAATATGATCGCTCGCTTTACCCTGGTAAAGCTGTGTTTTTTTATAAAACGGCTGACTCTGATTTTGTTCCTTTAGAGGCTGACGTAAATAAGATCAGAGGCCCAAAATCTGGTTTTACTGAAGCATTCACTCCGCAGTTTTCACCAAAAAACATCTCACCTCAGGACTTAACTCATAATAATATATTAACTCTAGAAGAGTGTTATGTACCTCCAAATGTGGAACATATATTTTGTCGGTTTTCTTTAAGGGTTCAGGCTAACTCGTTGGTCCCTTCAGGCTGTAGTGATCCAGAGGTTTTTTCTTTATTAAAAGAGTTAGCAAAAACATTTAAAGAATGCGGCGGTTATAAAGAGCTAGCAGTAAGATATTGTCGAAATATTTTGTTAGGTACATGGCTTTGGCGTAATCAAAACACCGGCAACACTCAAATTGAAATTAAAACCAGCAAAGGCAGTTGTTATTTAATCGGTAACACTCGTAAGTTAGCTTGGGAAAGTAAGTGGGCTTCTGATGATCTAAAAGTATTGGAAGAGCTTAGTAATGAAATTGAGAGCGCATTAACTGATCCCAATGTGTTTTGGAGTGCCGATATAACCGCGAAAATAGAAGCTTCATTTTGCCAAGAGGTTTACCCAAGCCAAATCCTTAACGATAAAGTTAAGCAAGGAGAGGCCTCTAAACAGTTTGTAAAAGCTAAGTGTGCAGATGGCCGTTACTCTGTAAGTTTTAATTCAGTAAAAATAGGTGCAGCGCTTCAGTCAATTGATGATTGGTGGGATGAGGATGCAAGTAAAAGATTACGTGTGCATGAATTTGGTGCAGATAAAGAAATAGGGATTGCCCGGCGTCCTCCCGATTCTGAGCAGAACTTTTATTCTATTTTCAAAAACACTGAATGGTATTTGTCAGCCCTTAAAAATTGCATTACTAATAAAAATGAAAATATAGACCCAGCTATTTATTATTTATTTTCTGTATTGATTAAGGGTGGAATGTTCCAGAAAAAAGCAGAGGCTAAAAAGGCGTAGTTATGAAAAGGTATTACTTCACAGTCCACTTTTTACCAAAACAAGCTAATCTAGAGCTGCTAACTGGCCGTTGTATTTCTATCATGCATGGGTTTATTTTGAAGCATAATATTGAAGGAGTGGGAGTAACGTTTCCTGCATGGTCGGACACATCAATTGGTAATGTAATTGCTTTTGTTCATAAGGATATAGAGATTTTAAACAGCCTTAAAGAGCAGACGTATTTTGTGGACATGCAAGATTGTGGCTTTTTTAAAATAAGCCAAGTTTTAGCCGTACCTGAAGGCTTCCAAGAATTACGTTTTGTACATAATCGAGCAGTAGCAAAAATATTCACAGGTGAAAGTAGAAGAAGGTTAAAGCGACTGCAAAAAAGAGCCTTAGCAAGAGGTGAAGACTTTAATCCTAAAAAACTCGTAGCTCCAAGAGAGGTTGATATTTTTCATAGGGTAGCTATGACTAGTAAGAGTTCACAAGAAGATTATATTCTGCATATTCAAAAGCAAAATGCCGATTTTCAAGCAGAGCCTGTCTTTAGTAATTATGGTTTTGCCTCAAATGAAAAGTTTAAAGGCACGGTTCCTGATCTATCACCCTTAATAGAGAGTAATTAACCTTTATTTATAGCGTTATTATAAGTCATTGATATTAAAGCTCTCTTAACAAGCATTAAAAATATGGGTAAAATTGAATTTGCTTTTTAATTATATGAATTATATAAATAAGATTAGCTATTTCTATAGTGGCCTGCCGTATAGGCAGCTGAGAATCTGGAGGTAATTTGCCCTGGAGGTAATTTGCCGTGGCCTGCCGTATAGGCAGCTGAGAATCCACGTCGATGATATGTCGCATTCTCTTACCAGTGGCCTGCCGCATAGGCAGTTGAGAATTCAGGTGATGATTGGCGTAATCTTTTACTTAGGTGACCTGCCGTATAGGCAGCTGAAGATAAAAACAATCGATTCGATGTTTAAGTTAATGTAATTCTGCCGAAAAGGCAGTAAGTAGAAGTTTAAAAACCAGCCTTGAGTTAGAAGGCTGGTTTTTGATTTAAGAAGTAGAAATATATTTAAGATTACAGACTCTATTTTTAGAGAGTATTAAGTTCCCCAATTAATGATATTGGTGATATTACGCTGTAAGTTCGAAGATTCTAATATCAAGCTACATCAAACAACATCTGAGATTTTTTAATTCAAGCATTATAACCATGGGTGAGGTTGTCTACAGTTTTTTTGATCAACTCCCGTCCGGCAATAGTGTTAACAAACGTCAAAGGCATTTCTGAACTAAATTGCAAAGAGCGTGTATTTAGCCATGTGTTCCACCGTTCAACACTCTCAAAGTAATCAATACAAGCCGATGCCAAATGAGCTAATTCAACGATATTTTCACTTAAGGTTACATTTAAACGTTTATGTTCTTTTATATAGCGTTCGAAAGCTTTTGTATTTGTACCAATCGCCTTAGTAAACGATTGCAGATCCCAGCGTAACTCAAGTCTAAATTTCTCAACACAGTTTATATCTAAGCCACGCTGAATCAATTCAATTTCATCCAAAGGGTTTGAGTTTAAATTAATTGTTCCATCGCTGAGTATCTCTACAAATTTACGATTAGCACTAGGTTGAATATAGCTAGGCATGCACATCTCTAAGCTTGCTAAAGTTATATTTAATATAGCATCTCAAGTAACTGGCTGATAGTCGGTTTAGAGCGAGAAGCAGACGGTCATGTAAACTCATTTTTGGACAATTATGAGTTAGAGTCAAAGGACGCTTCTGTGCCATATATAGCCTTTTAAAAGCTATTTATCAAAAAAATGACTATTACACATTGATTTGTATCAAGAGAATAACGTTGGACGCTTTGCCTAAAGTAATACATGTATATACAAAGAGCTATGTGTTAATTTAATTTTACTTAGAAACAGAGATATAAATAAGTCGTACCAATAAGGATATTGAATAATGTCACTACAAATCATCCAACAACACATATTAGAATTTTTAAGTTCCAGTGAGCCAGAAGTTCTTGCCATAAGTGGGGCTTGGGGAGTTGGTAAAACTTTTGCTTGGAATCAAGAGTTAGTCAACTGTAGGGATGATAAAGCGTTAAAATTTGATAAGTATTCATACGTCAGTTTATTTGGAGTCAACTCTTTAGAAGTATTGAAGGCAACCCTATTCGAAAACCTTATTGATAGCACTTTGATAGGCTCAGATCCAAGCTTGAAATCGTTAAAAGATAATACTGTAAGTATGAGTAAATCCCTCGGACAAAAAAGCCTGAAACAAATCAAAAACTTGCCATTTTTAAAAAATGCTTCTTCAGTACTCGATGCAATGTCTTATATGTACGTGTCCAACAGCTTAATCTGTATTGACGATCTTGAAAGGAAAGGTAATGCACTCAGTTCTAAAGATATTCTTGGCATAGTCTCTCAATTGAAAGAGCAAAAGAAATGCAAGGTTGTTCTCTTGCTAAATGAAGCGAGTATTTCTGATAGCCCTGACTACAAAGAATTTAAGGAGAAAGTTATAGATAAGGAGATAACTTTTAATCCTACTCCGTCAGAATGTATAGACCTAATTATCCCTAACGATTTTGCGTTGATCGAAACAGTTCGTGAGTGTGCAGAAACCCTTAGCCTCACAAATATGCGTGTGATTTCTAAAGCATACTCTTTAATGTCAAAGTGCTTACAACATTGTGGCGACTTAGATCCAGAGATATCTAGACAAATTTGTCACACTATCACCTTGTTCACTACAAGCTATTACTGCTCCAGTTCAAATAAACGTATTCCGCCCATCGATTTTCTTACAGCCAATTCATTTAGTAGATTGTCTACGGAAGATACCAATGACCATAAAAGGTGGAGAGGTTTATTGGTTGCATACCAGTTCATCTATGTAGACGACTTAGATAAAGCACTCTTTCAAGTAGTTGAGTCTGGATTTATCGACATTGAATCTTTTAAAGCGACAGCCGAAAAAACCAATAAAAAGTTAATTGAATCTATTCAGGAAAATGCTTATCGTGAAATCTGGAAAGAGTTTCACAACTCTTTTTGTGAGGAGACGGAGTTTGTTGAGCGCTTCATGAAAATTACAACAAATGCAATGAGCTCAATAAGTGCTGCTAACTTAAGTAATTCTGTTCGATTACTGCGAGAGTTGGGAGAACGAACTAAAGCTTCCGAGCTAATAGAGGTCTTTGTCTCAAAAAACCTAGAGATCGGACGTCTAAATTATCTCGATAAGTATGATGACTTTGATCATGAAATTGATGATGAACTAATCGAAAGTGTTACAACAGCACTAAATAATTCCCCTTGCTTGGAACCCACCAGAGAATTCCTGATTAGAGTATGTAAAAGTTATGACACTAGTGAAGAAGATAAGGCAAGAATGTCTCAAATCACGGAGTCAGATTTCTATGATTTCTTTAAAGAAGAAAGCGGAGAACCCTGGAGAAAATTATTAAAACAGTCATCTGGTGAACATGCTGAAGCAAATGCCAAATCGGCTTTGAAGAAGATCGCGCAGGAGTCCAAGCTAAACGAAATACGACTAAAAAGGCTTGGATTAGATTAGGAAAGCACTACCAAGATTTGCAAGAGAGTAGATGTCCGTTGTTCGTTCTTTTGACGTACTCGTCTAAACACGTTTTGGGGCAGAAACGAGTTGATCATGAATGACTGCAAATGGCACTTTTGCGAAGTTCGGTTTGAGCGAAAACCAAGTATTAGGATAGGCTGGAATTCAGCCCTATAATCGTAAATACTGAAATTCTACCTATTCTTTATGTACGTACTGACGATAGCGATTTGCCAACGGCAGCCTTAAACACACATAATCCTTAATTTCTATGTCATCGTATGGTTGTATTTTATGTCGGGGAATGGTTGCAGGTTATTTTTAAGTGATTGATATGTATATTCGGTGTTTGTCACGCTTTGTAGTGGTCAATAAAATTTGGCCACAGTTTTAGAATCTTGATATCTAACCTCAGATTCATTTGGCGCTAAACCGGCATTATAATGATGCGGCCTAACGTTGTTGTAATATCCGTTGAT
>NZ_JADYXB010000057.1:0-15539 GCF_015864485.1 Pseudoalteromonas sp. SWN166 | reverse complement strand
GGCGTTTCCCGTCTCAGTGGGGTCGCATTATAGGGAGATCCGAAAACAGATCAACCCTTTTTTGAAGAAAACTTGAAATAAAGTGCTGTTCGCTGAGTATTTGAGCTAAACGCTCAAAAACACAACTAAACCACCTGTATCAAGAAGTTTATAGGGCTATTTAAAATCAAAATTATGATAACTAGCTATCAGTAGAGACGTATTTGGATCAACAATCCTGAAAAAGCCAACCAATAAGTTAAGAGTCGTGTTGCTAAAATCATTTGAAATAGTCAAAAGCTGAGATTTGAATTCATTGGGCTATGTTTTATTTAAGAAGTGAGTTTACTTAGGCCGCAATGATTAGCTTTACTATGAGGTTCTTAGTACCGGTATATAGATTAAGAGAGCGAACGCTATATCTTCTGATAAGCTCTAATAAATAAAAACTTAATCAGGGATTGCTTAATGGTAGTTAAATTCGAAGTGCTATCATTAATAACTGTAAATCACTATATAATGAAAATGATCTTTAACTAGAACCTGATAGGCTATTTTCAATCAATGGTAAGTAAAGAGTCACTAGGTAGCTATTAAAATAGCTGTCAAAACAACCTATCGATTCAGAATCTATGAGTCGATACACATAATAGAAGGTAATTACTCGTTCATATAGTTTGACAAATTTTAGGCAAGAAAAAGCCGAGCATAAGCTCGGCTTTTAGGTTTCTTTAAGACTTACTCTGCAGACTGTGCGTCTTCTTGAACTGCTTCGCTAGTCGCTGGGCGACCAACTAGTTCAATATAAGCCATTGGTGCATTATCACCAGTACGGAAGCCACACTTAAGAATACGAGTGTAACCACCTGGACGATCCGCGTTACGTGGACCGATTTCACTGAATAATTTACCAACAACTTCATTATCACGCGTGCGAGCAAACGCTAAACGGCGATTTGCTACACTGTCAGTCTTAGCCAGTGTGATTAAAGGTTCAATTACACGACGTAACTCTTTCGCTTTAGGCAAAGTAGTTTTGATGATTTCATGTTTCACCAAAGAACCTGCCATATTGCTAAACATCGCTTTACGATGGCTACTGTTACGGTTTAATTGACGACCACTCTTACGATGGCGCATGACCCTATCCTTCTAACTAAACTAATATAGTGATTTAGATTATTCAGCTAAACTTGCAGGTGGCCAATTTTCTAGGCGCATGCCTAGAGAAAGTCCACGTGAAGCTAGCACGTCTTTAATTTCAGTTAGAGACTTCTTACCTAAATTAGGCGTTTTAAGAAGCTCAACTTCAGTGCGCTGAACTAAATCACCGATATATTGAATTTGCTCGGCTTTCAAACAATTTGCTGAGCGTACTGTTAATTCAAGGTCATCAACTGGACGAAGTAGAATAGGATCGAATTCTGGCTTCTCTTCTTTCTCTTCTGGCTCAGTTACATCACGTAAATCTACGAATGCATCTAATTGCTCAGCTAAGATAGTAGACGCACGGCGGATCGCTTCTTCTGGATCTAAAGTGCCGTTTGTTTCCATATCAATGATTAACTTGTCTAAATCTGTACGTTGCTCAACTCGAGCTGATTCAACCGAGTACGCAATACGTTCAACTGGGCTAAATGATGCATCAAGCAACAATCTACCAATTGGACGCTCATCGTCATCAGAGGATAAACGACTAGATGCCGGCACATAACCACGACCACGTTCAACACGAATACGCATGCTGATCTCGCTGTTATTTGTAGTTAAATTACAAATAACGTGATCTGGATTAGCAATTGTTACATCGCCATCGTGCTGAATATCAGCCGCAGTAACAGGGCCTACACCAGATTTAGTCAGGGTCAGAAAAACTTCATCTTTGCCTTCTAACGTTACTGCTAAACCTTTAAGGTTTAATAGTATTTCAATGATGTCTTCTTGAACGCCTTCTTTCGCGCTGTACTCATGTAATACACCGTCGATTTCAACTTCAGTTACTGCACATCCAGGCATAGATGAAAGTAATATACGGCGTAAAGCATTACCCAGAGTATGGCCAAAGCCACGCTCTAATGGTTCTAAAACTATTTTAGAACGCGTTGGGTTGATAGCGTCGATGTCGACTAACCTTGGTTTTAGAAATTCTGTAACAGAACCCTGCATTTTATCCTCTCTTAACTCTTAACTTTACTTAGAGTAAAGTTCGACGATTAGTTGTTCATTAATGTCCGCAGACAGGTCTGAACGCTCAGGTAGACGCTTAAAGCTGCCTTCCAATTTCTTACCGTCAACTTCAACCCAAGTCGGCTTTTCACGTTGCTCAGCCAACTCTAGAGCAGCGATGATACGTGCTTGTGTCTTAGACTTCTCACGGATTACAACAGTATCTTCTGGAGTAATTACGTATGAAGGAATGTTCACAACACGACCATTAACTAAAATCGCTTTATGGCTTACTAACTGACGTGCTTCTGCACGTGTGCTAGCAAAACCCATGCGATATACAACATTGTCTAAACGTTGCTCTAAAAGCTGTAACAAGTTTTCACCTGTATTACCTTTAAGGCGAGCAGCTTCTTTGTAGTAGTTACGGAATTGCTTTTCTAATACACCGTATATACGACGTACTTTTTGCTTTTCACGTAATTGTAAACCGTAATCAGATAAACGACCTTTACGGGCGCCGTGCTGACCAGGTGCAGTCTCAAGTTTACACTTAGAGTCGATAGCTCTTACGCCGCTCTTAAGGAACAGGTCAGTACCTTCACGACGACTCAGCTTGAGCTTAGGGCCCAAATATCTTGCCATGTTATTTCTCCTAACCTATTGTTAAACGCGACGTTTCTTCGGTGGACGACAACCATTATGTGGTATAGGCGTCACGTCAGTAATGTTGGTAATACGGTAACCAGCAGCATTCAAAGCACGTACAGCAGATTCACGACCTGGACCTGGACCTTTGATGAAAACTTCTAGATTTTTTAAACCGTATTCTTGAGCAGCAGTACCTGCACGCTCTGCAGCAACCTGAGCAGCAAATGGTGTAGATTTACGTGAACCACGGAAACCTGAACCACCGGCAGTAGCCCATGATAGTGCATTACCTTGACGGTCGGTAATCGTTACAATAGTGTTGTTGAAAGACGCATGAACATGAGCCATACCATCAGCAACTTGTTTTTTAACCTTTTTACGACGAATTGGTGTCTTAGCCATAATACTATCCCCTTATCGCTTAATAGGCTTACGTGGACCCTTACGGGTGCGCGCGTTAGTCTTAGTTCTTTGACCACGTAGTGGTAAAGAGCGACGGTGACGTAGGCCACGATAACAACCAAGGTCCATAAGGCGCTTGATATTTAAAGTAACTTCACGACGAAGATCACCTTCAACAGTGTACTTGCCAACTGCATCACGCAGTACGTCAAGAATTTCGTCTGAAAGTTCACCGATTTTTGTGGTTTCGGCGATACCAGTCGCTACTAAGATAGCCTTAGAGCGAGTCTTACCTATGCCATAAATAGCTGTTAAACCAATAACTGCATGTTTATGATCAGGGACGTTAATGCCAGCAATACGGGCCACTAACACATCTCCTATATTCGAATTTGGTAATCATCTGTTTGAAAAGCCCGTAAGGATACTCAAACGAAGACCAAATTACTACTAAAAACACAGGCCGAGAAAACTCAGCCTGCACGCTGTTTACTTAGCCTTGCCTTTGCTTATGCTTAGGCTCACTGCAAATTACGCGTACTACACCAGCACGTTTAATAACTTTACAGTTACGGCATATTTTCTTAACGGAAGCACGTACTTTCATTGCTCAACTCCGTAAACTGACCTTATCGACCGTAGCCTTTAAGGTTCGCTTTTTTCAGCACAGAATCATACTGATGAGACATCAGGTGAGTCTGTACTTGTGCCATAAAGTCCATGATTACTACAACGATAATCAAAACTGATGTACCGCCGAAGTAGAATGGCGTTTGCCACGCCATCGTCATGAATTCAGGCACCAGACAGATAAAGGTTATATACAAAGCACCTGCCAATGTCAGGCGTGTCATCACTTTATCAATGTATTTAGATGTCTGCTCACCTGGACGAATACCTGGGATAAATGCGCCAGATTTCTTAAGGTTATCTGCTGTTTCACGAGGGTTAAAAACCAACGCTGTATAGAAAAAGCAGAAGAAGATAATAGCTGCTGCTAGTACAAGTGAGTACAACGGTTGACCTGGGGTCAACGTAGTAGCTACAGCTTGTAATACATCAGCAACTGGACCTTCACCTTGGCCGAACCAGCTAGCAATTGTACCAGGGAACAGAATTATACTACTAGCGAAGATTGGTGGAATAACACCCGCCATATTTACTTTTAGTGGTAAATGCGTGCTTTGAGCAGCAAATACTTGACGACCTTGTTGGCGTTTAGCGTAGTTAACAACAATACGACGTTGTCCACGTTCAAAAAACACTACAAGATAAGTAACAGCGAATACGATTACCGCAACCATCAGTAGTACAAAAACATTCAAATCACCTTGGCGCGCCATTTCGACTGTCGAACCAATAGCAGACGGCAAGTTAGCTACAATACCAACAAATATTAGAACTGAGATACCGTTACCGATACCGCGTTCTGTAATTTGTTCACCCAACCACATAAGGAACATAGTACCAGTCACTAAACTCACCACTGCGGTGAAGTAGAAACCCATACCAGGGTTAACAACTAACCCCTCCATCATGCCCGGTAAGCTAGAAGCAATACCGATTGATTGAATAGTAGCTAGCACAAGCGTGCCATAGCGTGTGTACTGGCTAATTTTTTTACGCCCTTGCTCACCTTCTTTCTTAAGCTCTATAAACGGAGGATACATATGCGTTAATAGTTGCGTAATAATCGAAGCCGAGATATACGGCATAATACCCAGTGCTAACACTGAAGCTCGCTCAAGAGCACCACCACTAAACATGTTGAACATTTCAACAATGGTGCCCTTTTGTTGCTCGAAGAAATCGGCAAGTACAGCGGCGTCAATCCCAGGGATCGGCACAAATGAACCTAGACGGTAAATTATGATAGCACCCAATACGAAGAGTAATCGGCGCTTCAATTCCGAAAGTCCACCTTGTGCACTTTTTGTATCTTGACCTGGTTTAGCCATTAGTACTTCCTTAGTCTTCTACCTTGCCTCCGGCAGCTTCAATAGCTTCGCGAGCACCTTTAGAGGCTTTAAGGCCTTTAACGGTAACAGCGCGTGAAACTTCGCCAGATTTAACAACTTTAACGAAAAGAACGTTCTTTTTAACTAGACCAGCTGCTTGTAACGCGCTTAGGTCTACCACATCGCCTTCAACTTTAGCGATTTCAAAAAGGTTTATTTCTGCAGATACTAAAGATTTGCGAGAAGTGAAACCAAATTTAGGTAGACGACGTTGCATAGGCATTTGACCGCCTTCAAAACCAACGCGTACTTTGCCGCCAGAACGTGATTTTTGACCTTTGTGACCACGACCGCCAGTCTTACCAAGACCAGAACCGATACCACGACCAACACGTTTTGGAGCAGTTTTTGAACCTGCAGCAGGTGAAAGTGTATTCAAATGCATCGAATTAACCCTCTACCTTAACCATGTAAGAAACCTTGTTTATCATACCACGTACACATGCTGTGTCTTCTAACTCAACAGTGTGGTTGATACGACGTAAACCAAGACCGCGTAATGTAGCTTTATGTTTCGGTAAACGACCGATAGAGCTTTTTACTTGTGTTACTTTTACAGTTTGATTTGCCATGGTTACCCCAGTATTTCGTCTACGCGAAGGCCACGTTTTGCAGCGATTGACTGTGGAGAATTCATATTCTCAAGAGCCGAAATCGTTGCACGTACCACGTTGATTGGGTTAGTAGAACCGTAACATTTAGAAAGTACGTTCTGCACACCAGTCACTTCAAGTACTGCACGCATAGCACCACCTGCAATGATACCAGTACCTTCAGATGCTGGTTTCATGAACACTAGTGAGCCAGCATGACGTCCCTTAACAGGATGCTGTAATGTGTTGCCATTTAGGTCTACGTTGATCATGTTACGACGTGCTTTTTCCATTGCTTTTTGAATAGCAGCTGGAACTTCACGTGCTTTACCATAACCGAAACCTACTTTACCTGCGCCATCACCAACTACAGTTAGTGCAGTAAAGCTAAAGATACGACCACCTTTAACTACTTTAGACACACGGTTCACCGCGATTAGCTTTTCAGCTAGATCAGGCTGTTGTTGCTTTGCTTCTACGTTAGCCATAGTCTACTCCTAGAATTGCAAACCGGCTTCACGCGCAGCATCAGCTAGCGCCTTCACACGGCCGTGATATTTAAAGCCACTGCGATCAAAAGCAATCTTTTCGATGCCTTTGTCAGCCGCACGTTCAGCAACCGCTTTGCCAACTGCTTGCGCAGCTTCAACGTTACCGGTGCCTTTAACTGTTTCGCTAATAGCCTTTTCAACAGTAGAAGCAGCAGCCAGTACATTACCCTCAGCATTTACAACTTGAGCGTAGATGTGACGTGGCGTGCGGTGGATAACAAGACGCGTTGTGCCTTGTTCAATATAATTTCTACGAGTGCGTTTAGCACGACGTAGACGAGCTGTTTTTTTATCCATCGTCTTACCTTACTTCTTCTTAGCCTCTTTACGGCGTACATTCTCATCTGAATAACGAACACCCTTACCTTTATAAGGCTCAGGTTTACGGTATGCACGAATGTTAGCAGCTGTTTGACCAACTAACTGCTTATCTACGCCCTTAACTAGAACTTCTGTTTGGCTTGGAGTTTCAATCGTAATTCCTTCAGGAACTGCGAAATTAACTGGGTGTGAGAAGCCAAGAGTTAAATCTAATGTTTTACCCTTAGCTGCAGCACGGTAACCCACGCCTACTAACTGAAGTTTCTTCTCGTAACCTTCATGCGTACCAACAACCATGTTGTTGATTAGAGCGCGAGCAGTACCTGCTTGAGCCCATGCATTCGCTACGCCATCACGAGGTAAAGTAGTAATAACGTTGTCATTAACTTGTACTTCAACAGCGTTGTTGATAGTACGAGTAAGTTCACCGTTTTTGCCTTTAACTGTGATTTCCTGGCCTTTTAATGTAACTTCTACACCGGCAGGAACAGTAATTGGTGCCTTTGCTATGCGAGACATAGTTCCCCTCCGATTAAGCTACAAAACCAATGATTTCACCACCAACACCAGCACTACGTGCTGTGCGGTCTGTCATTAGGCCTTTAGAAGTTGATACGATAGCGATACCAAGACCACCCATTACCTTAGGTAATTGGTCACGTTTCTTATAGATACGTAGACCAGGGCGACTTACACGCTGGATATTTTCAATTACAGCTTTGCCTTCGAAGTACTTCAACTCGATAGAAAGCTCAGGTTTAGTTTCACCGTTAACGGCGAAATCTACGATATAACCTTCGTCTTTTAGTACTTTAGCTAATGCTACTTTCAGCTTTGAAGTTGGCATCGTTACAGATACTTTCTTCGCTGATTGACCGTTACGAATTCGTGTAAACAAATCCGCGATAGGATCTTGCAAGCTCATAGTCTTACTCCCATGATTCTATTACCAGCTAGCCTTTTTAAGGCCAGGAATTTCACCGCGCATAGCTGCTTCGCGAACTTTAATACGGCTCATGCCGAATTTGCGAAGGAAACCATGTGGGCGGCCCGTAATGTTACAACGATTACGTTGACGTGCAGGGCTAGAATCACGAGGTAAAGCTTGTAGCTTAAGTACCGCGTCCCAACGATCATCTTCAGATGTATTAACATCACTGATGATAGCTTTTAGTGCTGCGCGCTTTTCAGCGAACTGAGCAACTAGTTTTGTGCGCTTTGCTTCGCGCGCTTTCATAGAATTCTTTGCCATAACCCTACCCTTATTTCTTAAATGGGAAGTTAAACGCTTCTAACAACGCACGGCCTTCCTCATCAGATTTCGCAGAAGTAGTGATAGTAATATCCATACCGCGTACACGGTCTACTTTATCGTAATCGATTTCTGGGAAGATGATTTGTTCACGTACGCCCATGCTGTAGTTGCCACGTCCATCAAAAGACTTAGCACTTACGCCACGGAAGTCACGAATACGTGGGATAGCGATTGATACCAAACGCTCAAAAAAGTCCCACATACGCTCGCCGCGTAGGGTTACTTTACAACCAATCGGGTAACCTTCACGCACTTTGAAGCCAGCAACAGATTTGCGTGCTTTAGTGATTAGAGGTTTCTGACCAGAGATTGCTGCTAGATCCGCTACTGCGTTATCTAAAATCTTCTTGTCAGCTAGGGCTTCGCCCACGCCCATATTCAATGTGATCTTTTCGATCTGAGGGACTTGCATGACAGAGCTGAAACCAAACTTCTCTTGAAGTTCAGCAACTACTTTGTCTTTATATACTTCATGCAGTTTCGCCATCATTCTACTCCAACTATTAGATAGTTTTACCAGTAGATTTAAAGATACGTAATTTCTTACCATCTTCAATCTTGAAACCTACACGATCAGCTTTACTCGTTTCCGAGTTGAAGATCGCAACGTTTGATGCATCCATAGATGCTTCTTTCTCAACAATGCCGCCAGCTTGGTTCAATTGTGGAACCGGCTTTTGGTGTTTCTTGATCAAGTTTATGCCTTCGACAAAGATTCGACCAGATTCAGTAACAACTGAAAGCACTTTTCCGCGCTTACCTTTGTCTTTACCTGCTAGTACGATTACTTCGTCATCACGACGTATTTTTGCTGCCATGATTGGCTCCTTACAGTACTTCTGGGGCTAGTGAAACGATTTTCATGAACTTATCATTACGAAGTTCGCGAGTCACAGGGCCGAAAATACGTGTACCAATTGGCTGCAAGTTATCATTTAAGATAACAGCCGCGTTGCTGTCAAAACGGATCAGAGAACCATCTGGACGGCGAACACCTTTTCTGGTACGCACAACTACCGCGTTTTTAACATCACCTTTCTTCACTTTACCGCGAGGAATAGCTTCTTTTACAGAAACTTTAATGATGTCGCCAATCGCTGCGTAGCGACGGTGTGAACCACCAAGGACTTTTATACACTGCACTTTGCGAGCGCCGCTGTTATCAGCAACTTCCAGCTGAGTTTGCATTTGGATCATGTTAATGACCTCCGGTGTAGTAATTACAACGTGTCTAAAATTTGTTTAAAAATCAGACATTTCGATTAAATCCCAATCAAAAAACAAACGAGTTGTCTCTTAAGGGCGGGCAATTGTACCAGCATTGAGGGGGTAGCGATAGGTTATTTTTTAATTAATTTTGAGTGTATGGTTATTAAAGTCGAGTAATTACGGCTATGTAGCTATTTTACAGGTGGTTACAAAACAAACAAGGCACTATATAAGTGCCTTGTTTACGTTAGCTGTAGTTGATTAACCAAATAAACCTTTTAATTTATCTTTAATCTTATCTTTTGCTTTGTCTTTGGCTTTTTCTTTAGCCTCATCGACTTTCTGCTTAGCTTCATCTTTGAGCGCATTGCCTACATCAAGCTTTATACCAACATCATGAAAAGGCCCTTTTATACGTAATGGTATTTTAAAGCCACTACTGTCATCAGTAGTTCCCTGTCCTTCGATTGATCCAACTATGCCCGTAACCAAACGGTAGTTAACCATTGTTTGCGGTAAATCGACGTCCCCTTCACCAGATATTCTAATAAGTGGGCTAATAAGTGATAAATCAGTATTTTTGCCAACACCATTAGTAAAGTTGAAGCTTCCCGTTAGTGCAGAGAAATCCGTTTGCTCAGATTCTTCAAACCCTGTATCTAACCCTTCAGATGCTGCACCAAAGTTTCCTGAAATAAGCTCCTTACCTTTACGTACCATCTCAGCTATATTCGCACCTTTTACAGCTCCATCAGCAAACTCAAATCCAAGCTTTCCGTTAAGCGCACCAATAAACGACTTTTGACTTTGACCAGTTGTGTTTAGGTTCCAATTTAAAGACCCCTTACCCATTAGTTTGTCAAAACCTGCCGCATCCGTTAATAAAGGCTGTGCATCTATACCAGCTAAGTCAAAGTTAGTTGATATTTTATAAGGTACTTGTTGTGCGTTTACATTGATAACGCCTTTACCTGACCCTTCATAAGCAGAAAAGCTATCTAGGCTTAGTTTTGCAATGCTATTTTTTAAAGCAACAGTAAATTGATTTGCGCCCAACTTAATATCGTTAGCTTTTAATCCACTTGAACGAATAACTACATTCGCATCTAGTGAATTTAACGCACTTAGATCAATTTTAGTGTCATCCCATACTATTGGCTCTGCAGGTTTATCATCTTGCTCTACTGGCTCTTCTTGTTTAGCTACTGCTTCAGGTAGGTACGGGTTTAAATCAAGCATACCTAAATCAATATCAGCATTTACAGCTAAACGCTTACCTAGGTTAAGCTCGCTCTTACCTTTTATTTCCAATGCGTCTAACGTCGCAACTAAATCTTCTAAATTAAATTTCTCACCTGCTAGGTGCATTTTACCGTTTACACTAAATGCGTTAAAAGCATTTTCTTTAGCGTCTAACTCTACACCTTGCCATTTCGCAATACTTTTAACAGACTCACCGCTTAGTGCTAACTGACCTTTAATATCTTGGCCTTGCTGAGCAATGCTTCCTTCGAACGTTAGATCAACTAAACGAGAATCTAAGCTTTGTTTAACATTAAAAGTGGTGCCTTCGATTGCTTTAGCAGGAGTATCTAGTTTTATATCAAGCTCAAAACGTTCTTGCATATAAGTAATACCGCCTTTTACTTCTAATGTTTTACGAAGTGAAGGAAGTAAAATAGCGAGCTCGAGATCACTAATTTGTTGTTTAGCACCTGTTTGGCCATCTAGGTAAGTAAATGTACCGCCATAAATAGCAACCTCACCTAATTCAATATCAAAGTTATCTGGAAGCTTTATCGCTTCACCTGATTGGCTTTGCTCTTTAGGTTGCTCTGCAACTGCATCAAACAACTGCCAATTAGCTTTACCATTTTTGTCGGTTTCTAATAGAATATTTGGTTCGTTTATAACAAACTTATCTAATTTAAACTCACCACCAAATAATGAAAACCAAGGTATGTGTACAGCAAGCTGTTTCATACTCGCCATATCGGCGCGCGAACCTGATTCCATATTTGCAAAATGCACGTCGTTAAGTTCTAACTTTAATGCGGGGAATACGCTAAGTGTTTTATCACCTTTAATAATAAGAGTACGCCCAGTTGTTTGTTCTACCTGCTGCGACACTTTATTAAAAATAGTATCAGTAGGGATTAAAAACGGTGCGGCAACAATGAGTGCTATACATAGTAAAAGTATTACACCTACAATTTTAAGTAAGGTTTTCATGATCGTCCTTTCAAACTTGCAAATAATGTTCTTATCATAGCGAGTGTTAGCCTTAAAATCATTGTAGTTGATCTAAAAAAGCCACTAAAACCATTTTATCTGTTCTATATGAATCTTTCCTGAAATATTTTGATACCTTTAGGTTACAAATAAACATTGACCCGGTGATACCCCAAGGTTACATTGATACCCAAGGATTACAAAATATCAAATTCAATTACAGGATGAATACTATGAAACAACAAGATATTAAAACTGAAGAAAAGCTTATGAGTCAAAATATATGGCTTAGTATAAGCTTAGGCATGGTTTGTTTACTTCTCAGTGTTTACTCACTAATAAAGCACGATAACGAAGGGTTATTATTTGTTGGATTGGGCATTTCTTTTTATGTAGTTATAGTGATTATTTACCTCATTAAAGGGGGCTTTCCGTTAAAAATGTATTTTCAATACGCTTATAAAGATGAGTTTCTAAACACCATCGATACTAATGCCTATAAACATTTAAGTTTTGCATTTGTATATTGCCTTCTTGGTGTTTTTTATAAAGGCGATGAAATAGCTAGCGAAGTCTCGCATGCAACTATGGCAATATTCTACCTAGGTATCATGCTCTTGGTATATGGCGCTTCATTGCTTTGGCAAAATCGTGATTAGGAGAGGAAATGCAAAATAACATAGCAAAATTTCGTAAAGAGGCCGGGCTTTCACAGCAAGAACTTGCTGATGCTATTAACGTGTCGCGCAAAACAATAAGTACCGTAGAAACAAACCGGTTTACGCCGTCGGTAATAATTGCTCTAAAAATAGCAAAGCATTTTAATACCTCAGTCGAAAGCCTCTTTGTACTGGATGAAAATGATTAATACATGTTAAAGCTTCAGTGCCATTCTAGTGGTAAAAATACCGATTTAGTCACTTCAATTACAACGTATGAAGGACAGCGCTGTTGTTATTAGCGTAATTGCGCTAAAATAGACCAGCAAAAAAATATATATCTAATCCGGAGATTCTACAAGGCATGAAAAAACTGCTAATTTCACCGTCAAAAATGACGCTAGGCGAACAAGAAAACCAAATCTATCAGAACATTCTGAAGCAATCTTCAGAGTTAAGCCTTAACCTTATGGCCGTGAAAGTAGAAAACCACCCTGATGATTTTTTACCTTGGTGTTACGAATTGCTAAATGCTAGCAGAGATCGTATGAACTACGATTTACTAGAGCCACAGCAATTGCCTGTACTTAAAAAGCTACACGACCAGCTTATTTCAGCTATCAGCTTTTTGCAGGTTAAAACTTTACGTATTGCTCCTTGGCCTGTTGTAAGTGTATTTGTAGAACAACACAAAGACGTTATTGCACTTGATGAACAGCTTCGCTTAGTAGACTACATTAAAAGCATTCGTGAACAATCTCTTAAAGATATGATCCCTGAAGACTTACTTGCGTTTAGCGGTAAGCACATGGCATCACTTGATCCAAGCACATACAACTTTGACGTTGAATGGTTTGCATCTACAAAGAGTGCAAAGAGCTTCCATCAAATGCTTGGTGATTTACCAGGTGCTTTTGATGATGCACTAGTGAATATTCCACTTGAAGGTGATATTACTCAATATGAGTATCAACAATTTGTTGCTGCTTATTCAAAAATATTCACCGACAACAACGAAAAACCAACACTTGCGCCTGCAACTCGTTTGCTTGCAATGCGTCGTCCTGATTTATTTACTCCGATTACAAATAATCGATTAGATGCTTTATGTGGTGCCCTTGGTGTTTCTAAACTTAAAAATAGTGATTTTGAGCGTTACTGGCAAGATATCGTAAAAGGTATTCAAGCTATGTCATGGTACAAAATGGCTAAACCGAGTAATGAGTTAGAAGAACAATTAGTTGCTATTAAAGCGCTAATCCCATGTTTCTTTCACTATGCTGATGCTAAAACACCAGATAACTCTAACTACATTAAACTGCTAAGCAAGCCTAAACGTACTACAACTACAACAGGTAAAACTCAGCGTAGAGGTAAAGAGTCTGCAGAAATTTTAGTAGACCGTGCCCTTGCTGCTGACGATATTCCTGAACATATTCGCAGTAAACGCGATTCAATTGTGAGTGAAGTTCAAAAAGGTCGCAGTGTAAACGAAACAATTAGCCTTATGCGTACTATATTCGGTTAAACCTTCTAATTTAGCCGTACTTTTATGGTGCGGCTAGGTTAATTTATGCACCACCAACGTGCGCAACATCTTCCCTAATGTTATACCCCTTCCCTATTCATAAAATGCAAGCTCATGTTTTTTAATATATAAAAATAATTTTTAGTAAAAATAATGAAGCTGGCACATACAGTGCAATTATCCCGTTAGTTAAACAATAAAAAGCCGTCAGCCTAAAGGTTCCGATTACATAATAAAAACCTTGGCGAGCAAAAATCATATAACGGGAAATGGACATGCTAAAACTAAAAAAAACCATCGCTATAAGTGCTATAGCATTAATGGGCGCAACATCTTTAACGTCAACAGCCGTACATGCTGAAGTAACTGCTAATGCAGCGGCAACATCAAACTACTTATGGCGTGGTCAAGAGCAAACTGGGGGCGATGCAGCTATTTCAGGCGGTATTGATTATGCCAATGAATCGGGCTTTTATGCAGGTACTTGGGCTTCAAATGCATCGTGGGCAGATGAAATGACCTATGAGCTTGACTTATATGCAGGCTTTGGTGGCGATATTAACGAAAGTGTTAGCTACGATGTTGGTTATATTTATTACGCTTACCCAGACGCAGCTTCTGAAGCAGACGCAGATTTCTCTGAAATTTACGGTAGCATCAGTGTTGAAGGCTTTACCTTTGGTGCTTCTGTATTAGCAACATCAGCTGCAAGTGGTGATGGTACAGACTTTGGTGATTCACTTTACCTGACAGCTGACTACGGTTTTGCTGTTGGCAGTAACGGCACTGAAATGGCACTTCACTTAGGCCATTACTCTGGTGATTTTATTGGCGATGATAATATCTTAGATTACGGTGTATCAATTTCGAAAGACGGTTTTACTTTTGGTTTGTCTGATACAGATATGGATGATTCAGATATTAAAGCTTACGTTGCTTATTCTGTAGACTTTAATTTATAAGAAAGAATGTGTTACTTGCTGCAACACGAAGGGCCTTTTGGCCCTTTTCTCGTTTTATAGCTGTTTTGCCTTAAATGGTACCTTATTACATTGTACTTCTACTGTTTTAGGGTACCAAGCTGGGCCGATTTGATTCACAACCACCTCAGCTAAACCATTAGTAAACGATTTATACGTATGAGCGCTTTGCCATTCACCTTGTGGGCAATGTGTTGTTAAATCTAACGGCTCTGATCCCTCGTACAACGCAAGTGCAAAATTATGATGCCACTGTGAGCTTTTTAGCGTTTTATTGCTTACTTTGCTTTGTGCTCCGTTATCAAAGTAAATATTTGTACATCCCGTTAAAATAATCAGTGTGCAACCGGCTGCAAGTAGCTTGATACTCATAATGTTTCCCCTATTACTTGCTCTTGGCACCACACTTTAATGGTATGGGGCGAGTATATTCCAAGCGTAATTAAACTCAGCGCTCCATCACTAAACGTTTGTTGTGACTGCATTTGAATAACCGGTGTATTTGAACATATTTGTTTTACGTCTACGCGTTGCTCGCCTACCAATCCCCAAAAGTAAAATGAGCGACTATCTTCGTAATTAGCTTGGCTCGTTATTTTTGCTGTTGCCTGTGGCTGAATGGTTACCGCAGAACAAGCACTCAGGCTTAATGCTATCGCCCCTATAATTAATGGTTTCATACTCTTTCTTATAAACTAAATACCAGTAAGGTAACTTTATAAGAGAACATAAAATATTAGCGTAAAAAGCTGTGGGGAATATGTAGAAACGCTATGAAGTTTTATACAGTTTATTACACATAAAGGCCGCATAAAGGCTAACACCATTCAGTTAAGCATGTTTTGACTTAATGGTGTACCGAGTTTTTGAAATTCGAACGGTCCTACTTTTGGGCCGTTTTCTTTTTTCTGGAAGAATATAACGTTTCACTCGTT
>NZ_JADYXB010000056.1:0-15613 GCF_015864485.1 Pseudoalteromonas sp. SWN166 | reverse complement strand
TGAAACGAAACAGCGCCGATGATAGTGTAGCATTTGCTATGTGAAAGTAGGACATTACCAGGCTTCAAATTGTAGAAAGCCCGAATTTAACGATTCGGGCTTTTTTACGTCTGCAGAAAAGCAAAAATAGCACAATTAATATACACTCATCCAACATCCATCACGTAGGTCGGGCGAGCATAACGACTCCCGACATAAAGATAGTGTAGAATTTCACTGTGACTTTCTACCGCTGTAGGCACTCCGACATCCTACTGCGTAGCGCACCGACCTCATATTGTAGAAAGCCCGGATCTAACGATTCGGGCTTTTTACGTCTGCAGAAAAGTAAAATGTGCGTAATTAATGCACACTCATTCAACACCTAGCACGTAGGTCGGGCGAGCGTAGCGACTCCCGACGTTAAAAATACATCGATAATAACTATAGTGTTTTTATTTCACGAGCTGGGTTACCGGCTACTACGGTATTAGGCATTACATTTTTAGTTACAACAGATCCCGCACCCACAATACTATTTTCACCAATACTTACACCCGCTAAAATAACTACAGCCGCGCCAATCCATACGTTATTGCCTAACGCGATAGGTGCTGCAAAGTTTTCCTTATTAAGCCTCTCTGCTGGATTAGTAGCATGTGACACAGCAAGTAGCTGAACGTTCGGTCCTATTAAGCAGTCATCACCGATAGTAATTGAGTTATTGGCTAATGGTGAGTCGAGGAGTGTGCAATTAATATTCATAAAAGTACGATCACCAATAACTATTTGATTACCGTAATCGCAATGAAAGCCTGATTCTATAATTACACCATCACCCGACTTTAAAAATAACTCCTTGATACGTTTTAAGTTCCCTTTGCTTGGGCTCTTATTGAATAAACGGCAAGTTTCACCAGCTTGCTTTCGCTGTGCTAAGTATTCTTTACTGATACTGTTAAATGACTGCATTGTATTTATCTTTATAACTTAATTGGTTATAGCTTACCGTATTTTTAGTTTTATTATTATTAGAATAAAACTGTGTTTTTTTTGCTCGTTCACTTGCCATTTAGGTTGTTTCGTTTAAAATCGCATAACTTTCGAAACGAAACTTAATTCACGAGCTTTATGACTAAACGAAACACACAACAGCGTCGTCACAATATACTGGTTCAGGTTAATGAACTAGGTGAAGTAGTTGTTGAAAAGCTAGCTGAACAGTTTCAAACATCAGAAGTAACCATTCGAAAAGATTTAACCTCGCTTGAAAAAAGTGGCTTATTACTTCGCCGCTACGGTGGTGCTATTGCACTACCCAAAGAAATTGTTAGCGATGAAGTAGATTCAAAGCGCAAAGTAGCAATAGCAAAAGCGGCAGCCTCACTTATAAACGATCATAACCGCATTATTATTGATAGCGGACGCACTACAGCAGCGATGATCCCTGAACTTGCCAATAAACGTGGGCTCGTTGTTATGACTAATGCGATTAAAGTCGCTAGTCGTTTATTAGCACTTGAGAACGAGCCGACACTTTTAATGACCGGCGGAACGTGGGATCCACATTCTGAGTCATTTCAGGGGCAAGTTGCCGAAAATGTATTATGTTCTTACGACTTTGATCAGCTTTTCATTGGTGCTGACGGTATAGATGTAAAGCGTGGCACTACAACCTTTAATGAGTTAGTAGGCTTAAGCCAGGTTATGGCAAAAGCTGCCCGTGAAGTAATAGTAATGGTTGAATCTGACAAGATTGGCCGAAAAATACCAAATTTAGAATTACCGTGGAAAATAGTAACCACATTAATAACCGACAATGGCTTAGCAGACGATAAACGCAAAGCGATTGAGGCGTGTGGTGTAAAACTAATTTGCGCAGAGATTATACAATAGCTACTCAGTAGCAAGTATTTAAAAAATTAATGGAGACACTATGTGTGGAATAGTTGGGGCAGTTGCAGAACGTCCAGTAAACAAAATTTTAGTTGAAGGCCTTAAGCGTCTTGAATACCGTGGTTATGACTCAGCAGGCGTAGCCTTGCTTGATGGCAACACACTTAATACTGTTAAAGCAGTAGGTAAAGTAGTTAACGTAGAAGCTGCGCTAGAAAAAGCAGGCGTTAGCGGTCATACAGGCATTGCACACACACGCTGGGCAACACACGGTAGCGTAACTGAAGCTAATGCTCACCCACATGTATCAAACAACCAGTTAGCACTTGTTCACAATGGTATTATTGAAAACCACGCTACGCTTCGTGCAGCATTAAAAGCTGATGGTTACGAATTTTTATCAGACACTGATACAGAAGTAATGGTGCATTTAATTCATCAACTTCGTAAGCAACACACAACGTTACTTGCATCAGTACAAGCAGCTGTTAAACAGTTTGAAGGCGCATTTGGTACCGTTGTATTTGATAAAGATAACGACAACGAAATTATTGTAGCGCGCTCAGGTAGCCCTCTTGTTATTGGTTTAGGCCTTGGCGAAAACTTTATTGCGTCTGATCAGTTAGCATTACTACCTGTTACTCGTAGCTTCATCTTTTTAGAAGAAGGCGACGTAGCACGTATTACACGTGACACAGTAGAAATTTTTGATGCAGACGGTAATGCAGTTGAGCGTGAAGTGATTGAATCAAACATTACGCAAGATGCATCAGGCAAAGGCGATTACCGTCACTACATGCTAAAGGAAATTTACGAGCAGCCACTTGCTGTACGTAATACTCTTGAAGGGCGTTTAAACGACGACCGAGTAGCAATTGATGCCTTTGGCGAAAGCGCTCAGCAAATATTTAAAGATGTAAAACATGTGCAAATTATTGCCTGTGGTACGTCTTACCATTCAGGTATGGTTGCACGTTACTGGCTTGAGCAGTTTGCAGGCGTTAGCTGTAATGTAGAAATAGCTTCTGAATTTAGATACCGTCAGTCGTTTGTTCATGAAAATAGCTTACTTGTCACTATTTCTCAATCGGGTGAAACTGCCGATACGCTAGCTGCATTACGCCTAGCTAAAGAGCAAGGTTACATGGCCTCAATGACTATTTGTAACGTACCTGGTTCATCGCTTGTACGCGAATCAGACCTTGCCTTTATGACTAAAGCAGGCGCTGAAATAGGCGTGGCATCTACTAAAGCATTCACAACGCAGTTAGTTGGTTTGTTAATGCTTACTGCGTCTATAGCGCAAGAAAAAGGCCTTGATCAAAGCGCAATTGTAAATGCAATTAAAGTACTTCCAGCTAAGTTAGAAGAAACATTATTACTCGCTGATGGTATTGCAGATCTTGCAGAAGAGTTTGCTGATAAGCACCACTCATTGTTTTTAGGTCGTGGCTCGCAATACCCAATTGCAATGGAAGGTGCGCTTAAACTTAAAGAGATTTCGTACATTCACGCAGAAGCTTACGCAGCGGGCGAGCTAAAACACGGCCCATTAGCACTTATTGATGCCGACATGCCAATTATTGTTGTAGCACCAAATAACGAATTGCTAGAAAAACTTAAATCAAACGTAGAAGAAGTACGCGCACGTGGCGGCATTATTTACGTATTCGCAGATAAAGACTCACACTTTGAGTCAGACGACACAATGCGTGTAATCAACGTAAACCACACTGACGACATTATTGCGCCAATTGTTTACACACTGCCATTACAGTTACTGTCGTACTACGTAGCGGTAATTAAAGGCACTGACGTTGACCAACCACGTAACTTAGCTAAATCGGTTACGGTTGAGTAAAATCAATAGGTTGGTAATTACCTGTTAAAGATAAAAAGGCGCTCAATGCGCCTTTTTTTGTACCTCAAAGCCTGTTAGATTAAATAAGACACTATTTTCTAAAGGATTAGCTATGCGTTTATTCACTGCTATTTTTATATGTAGCTTATTTATAGTTTCTAATAACACACTAGCTGAGCCTGATTTAAAACAGCAAACCATTAGCTATACACAACAAACACATACTATCAATTCAGTAATTTTAAATGAGCTACGTACCGTTGTAGTTCAACTTCCAAAGAGTTACCAAGCTAATCCAAACAAAGTTTATCCTGTAATTTATCGCCTAGATGGTGCGGGTAACATACCGCTTATAAGTGCTGTAATGGATCGACTGCAAAATAATAATCGTGCGCCTGAGGTTATTATTGTCGCTATTGAAAACACTAATCGCTTAAGGGATTTATACCCCACAGTTAATAAAGAGCCACAAGGCCCGGTAGGTGAAGGCGGAGGCGCAGCAAAGTTTTTAGCATTTATTGAGCAAGAACTTATGCCCTTGATTAATAAAAGCTATCGTACGCATAACTTTAATGTGATTGCAGGGGGCTCAGCAGCAGGCGTGTTTGCACTTTATACTATGCAAGCTAACCCTGAGCTTTTCCAAGCGCATATTGCTTACAGCCCTGCCGTTTGGTGGAACTATGGCGCACCGGTAAAAAATACAAAATCGTTTATAGCTAAAACGAAAGAGCTTAACAGCTACGTTTACATCAATATTGGCGAAGAAGCCGGCATAATGCGTGAAAGGTACGATGAACTAAAGCAATCACTGCAATCGCATAAAGTGCGAGGGTTACGTTTTTTCAGTGACGCGTTTGATGGTGTGTCGCATAACCTGACTTCAGTAGCTGGGATATTTAATGCCTATCACAACTTATTTTCACCTAAACAAATGCCAATGAACGCTTTAACTGATGATGTAGCCTCTATTGATGCTTATTACCAAAACTTATCTCAGCAGTGGGGTGAGCAAATATCGCCACCAGATCGCGCTGTTAGATCACTAGGTTATAACCTAACGGGCAGCAAGCAATTTAACCGTGCTATTGAAGTGTTTAAATACAATATAAAAAACTATCCAAAATCAGTCGATGCGCTTTCTGCTCTATCTTACGGCTATGAAATGCAAGGCGATACCCGTCAAGCGCTTGAATATATGGAATCTGCTTTAGCGATTGCAGACGACTCATACCCTTATATAAATTACTTAAAAGAAACAAAAGCTAGGTTGCAAGCAGAACTGAGTAAGAGCTAATAATATTGTCAACATGGCGAGAACGCATACGGATTTTTTGATGAAGATAAGGTAGTAGAACTGTTTGGTGTTATTCGCAAAGTAAACGCTAATGCAGTAGTTGAAGAAAATATGAGTGCGTAATTTGATTATTTATAATTACAAAGCAAGCTATTAGTGGTGGATATTTAACTGAACATAACGGATAAAAAATGACTGAATTAATATCGGATGAAAAAGCGCCGAATGGTGAGTTTCTTTTTTTTACCTCTGAAGATGGTAAAGCAAGGGTTGAGTGTCGTTTTGAATCAGATACCTTGTGGTTAACACAAGCTTCAATTTCAGAGCTGTATCAAGTAACACCTCAGGCTATTACTCAGCATATTAAAGCTATTTTTGATGAAGGCGAACTTGAACAAAATTTAACTTGTAAGCATTACTTACAAGTTCAAATGGAAGGCGGTCGATCTGTGGAGCGCAACAAGCTGCACTATAACCTTGCTATGATTATTGCCATTGGTTACCGAGTTAGGTCAAATAGAGGTAACCAATTTAGACGCTGGGCCACGCAAACCTTGCAAGAGTATCTTATTAAAGGGTTTGCAATGGACGATGAAAGGTTAAAGAACCCAGCCGTTGATAACTCCTTAGTGCCAGACTATTTTGATGAAATGCTTGAACGCATTCGTGATATTCGCACCAGTGAACGTAGAGTGTATTTACGGGTGCGTGAGATATTTTCGATGGCTGCAGATTACGAGCCCAGAAATAAAGAAACAACACATTTTTTCAAAGTATTCAAAACAAATTACACTATGCCACAACCGGTATGACCGCAGCTGAGCTTATTGTTACACGCGTAGATGCCGATAAACACAATGCAGGATTAACCGTTTTTAAAGGTGATGAAGTACGTAAAGGTGATGTAACCATAGCTAAAATTATTTGACCCAAGAAGAAGTGAGCGAGTTAAATAGAATTGTTACTATGTGGTTTGATTTTGCTGAAGATCAAGCACTACGTCGTAAGCAAGTGTTTTTAAATGATTGGGATGAAAAGCTCGATAGCTTTCTTGAATTTAATGATCGAGATGTATTGCAAGGCAAAGGGCGTATTTCGAAACAGCAGGCAGATATTAAAGCTAAACAGGCTTATGAAAACTATGAAGTAAAGCGCCGTGCTTTAAAAGAAGAACAAGGGCTACAAGACAGTATCGCCGCTTTGCGCGCCATAAAGAAAAAGCAATAGTAGCAATTAGCAGATAAATTTCACTATTTCTAATAAAGGATGTCGAACTTTAACTTTTTATCGAAATAGCCTGAGTTACAAAGCACGCTAAGTATCAGAACTATGGAAGATAAAAGTACGTTTGGGGAATCTGATTTTCAATTTCCTTCATACCAGCCAAGGCTAATTATTATTCAGGTATATGAGGCTAATATATTTGCCTTAAAAAGCATTTATAGTTAGCCTCGATGCATTATTATTTTTGCGATTTTTGCTATGAGTGAATACCAGCTATATCAATTTCAAGCCATTGATACCCCTTTGACGCATCAACAAAAACAGTACATGCATGATTTATCTTCACGGGCGCAAGTCACTGATTATAGAACGCAATATCAATATCACTATAGTGACTTTCCCGAAGATATAAACACAGTGTTGTTGTATGGTTTTGATTTGGCGCTTTACCAAGCTCATTGGGGAACTGTGCAGCTATTAATTCGGTTACCCGCAGGGTTAGTGGATGTAGATAAATTACGGGTATTTTGCATTGCTGATTTGATTAGTGTGTACGAAGAGCAAGATTCAATTGTGCTTGATATTAGTTTTGATGATGAAGGTGGGGGGTGTTGGATTGAAGATAGATGCGAGCTGGCTGAAATTGCAGGCATCCGCGCTATGTTGCTAAATGGTGATTATCGCCCGTTGTATTTGGCATGGCTAAAAGCCGTGCAGTGGCAAAATGAAAGTGATGTTGCTGCTAGCATGATAATACCTGCTGGTTTTAACTCTCTAGAGCCATCATTGCAAGCATTGGCTGGCTTATTTGAATTAGAGAGAGACTTGATCACTGCTGTTGCTAAATATAGCCCTGAGTTTTCAGGTGCGCCTAAGTTAATGGCCTTGGGTAGTTTATCAGCACAAGAGAGCACTGACTGGTTGCAACGATTGTTAGACGCAGAACCATTACTGGTAGAAAAACTCACCCAGCGTTTGACGCTCAATACCGATGAAGTAGCATCTTCTGATCCAGTAACCGTGAGTTCCTTATTAAAGCAAGCGGAGCAAATAAAATCGCAGCGCTTAGCAGCGATAGCTGAAGCTAAGCAGCAAGAGCGCTTGGCACATCTTACTTCTCTTATACCGAAACAAACGCAGCTTTGGCAAACAGTGGTGGAGTTGATAGAGCAAAAGCAAGCCAAGCCCTATGACCAAGCGATTATGATATTAGTCGATTTGTCTGACTTAGCTCAAATGCAGCATCAGAGCGCTGAATTTAAAGTGAAAACAAATGAGTTGTTGGCACGTTATTCAAACCGTTCAGCGCTAAAGAGTCGGTTTAAATCAGCCCAATTACTTTAATTTTTTATCTCCTAGTTTTGTAGGGAGATAGTTAATTTAGATATTGTAACTACAAATATCATTATTACGTTACTTGCTAAGGTTTTATAAATAATTAGGTCGATTGTAATGTTGAGTTTATGTCAGTTCTGATGATCTTATTTATGCCGTATTATTTTTAAACAGCGGTGGGTTTAAGTTATACTAAAAAATCATTACGTAGGAGAATTAGCCATGACTGCAACTGACCGTATTTATCAAAAAATAAAGCGTTCTCGCCGCTATGTATTTGAACGTAAAGATTTCGACAATTATGCAAGCTACGATCAGGTTGGTCGTGTGTTAAAGCAATTAGTAGATACAGGTGTACTGATGAAAATTGGGTATGGCTTATATACTAAAGCAACAATTAATAGCCTTACTAACAGGCCGATGCCAACAAGCCCTGGAGGCACTGACGCGATCATGCGTGAAATTTTAAAGTTGCGCGGTGTAGACTTTGAGATGGATGCCATGTCATTGAGGAGTATTAACGGTAAATCTACCCAAATACCAGCGTCTATTAAGTACAACTGGGATTCTAAGCAATTCAACCGGAATCTTAAAGTTGGCAATAGGGTATTGAGTTATCGCAGATGAGAATACCCAAACTGAAAAAACAGTTTCTTGAGGTCTCTGATGTATTGGATTTAGGTAATCCATCAATTCCAGAAAAAGATTACTGGGTAGTCTTTAATTCATTCATTTAAGTACTTTGAATAAAAGGATTACTCTAAACACAATTATTCGAGCGCGGGATGAACCCGAGCCTACAAATATCACAAATCTGCTCGTAACCTGGCTCGAATCGCGCAGCGGTTACCTAAAAGACATTTAAATCACTAACCCCTACTTAATATGCGTTAAATACGCTAAAATTACAGGCTACTTTTTTAGCAATAAGCCCACAACTTTTATGACCTCAGCCACAAGCCCTAGCACGTTTACCGAACTTGGCCTTATTCCAGAGCTATTAGCTCGTTTAACCGATTTGGAATATACCCAGCCTACGCCAATTCAAGCTAAGGCTATACCTAGTGTGCTTGCGGGCAGTGATTTAATTGCAGGGGCAAATACTGGCTCAGGTAAAACAGCAACGTTTGCGCTGCCTATGCTACAAAAAATGTTCGTTGAACAAGGTAGTAAAAGCACAGCCAGCAAAGGTAACTTTGTAACGGGGCTTATTTTAGTACCTACTCGTGAGCTTGCTACGCAAGTGGCCGATAGCATTAAATCGTATTCTGCTAACTTTAATGGCGCAATTAAAACGGTTGCTGTGTTTGGTGGTGTATCGGTTAACACACAAATGCAGGCTCTTCGTGGCGGTGCTGATATTATTGTGGCAACACCAGGTCGCTTACTCGATTTAATCTCAAGCAATGCTATTAAGCTCGATAAACTAAATACGCTTGTGCTTGATGAAGCCGACCGTATGCTAAGCCTTGGCTTTACCGAAGAGCTTGCTGAGTTATTAGCGTTAATGCCTGCTAAAAAACAAACCATGTTGTTTTCAGCAACTTTCCCTGAGCAAGTTAAGCTATTAACACAAGATCTATTAAACGACCCTGTTGAAATACAAGTTCAAAGCAAAGACGAAAGCACATTAGTACAGCGTGTGTTTACCGTAAACAAAGGTGAAAAAACCACAGTTTTAGCGCATTTAATTAAAACACATAAATGGCGCCAAGCACTGATTTTTGTAAATGCTAAAAAAGACTGTGAGCACTTAGCCAGTAAACTTGAAAAACGCGGTGTTAACGCACAAGTATTCCATGGAGATAAAGGCCAAAGTGAACGTACTCGCGTAATAGAAAAATTTAAAGCGGGCGAAATCGAAGTACTTATCGCAACCGACATTGCTGCACGTGGTTTGGATATTGAAAAGCTGCCAGTGGTAATAAACTTTAATCTACCACGCAGTCCTGCTGATTATATGCACCGTATTGGTCGAAGCGGCCGTGCTGGTGAAGTAGGCTTAGCACTTTCATTGGTTGACTATGAAGACTTGCATCACTTTAAAGTAATCGAGAAGAAAAACAAACTACGTCTTGAACGTGAAGAAGTAACCGGTTTTGCTGTAAACCAAGCTAATCTTGATGCTGCCGAGGCGCTTAAAAATGAAAAGCCAATGGCAAAACCAGAAGGCACAGGCAAGAAAAAGAAAAAAAATAAAGCCGATGATGTAGATGATGTATGGAGTGGTTGGAGGGGGCGTTCTAAATAGGAAATATAATTTATTATTTTGTCTAAACTTACAATTGGCGATAAAATCAGTTGTTGACGTATTGGTCAATTTTGACTAAGATCATTATTAACAACTAACCCTACTTCCACGCGTAGCATTGAGTCTCCTGGATATAGGGAGAAAAAGCCGACCTTAGTGTCGGTTTTTTTGTAGCTAAAATTTAAGGATCGACTTTGAAGACTCGAATATATATTGATGGATATAATTTATATTATGGATGTCTTAAGCGAACGCCTTATAAATGGTTAGATATATTTAAATTATTTGATAACTATATCCTTCCCAGTTCTGCAAGTGAAGTCCACACTAGCAATAATTTAAGCGTTAAGTTTTTTACTGCGAATATTGTAGAAAAGGCAGCTACGTCAAAAGATTCTTTAGCTGAACAGCAGGCTTACCACAGGGCTTTAACTTTCAATAGTTCAAATGGTCAGCTAGAAATAATCAAAGGTTACTACTCTGTAAATCCAACACGTGCATTTAAAATTGATGAAAAAGAACCTAAAAAACACCCAAATGAATGTGAGTATGTGGATATTTGGAAGCTTGAAGAAAAGCAAACTGATGTAAATATTGCGGTTGAGGCTTTATTTGATGTATTTACGGATGACTCAATTGAGCAAGTTGTGTTTGTTACTAATGATACAGACTTAGAAAGGGCTTTAGAAAAAATAAAATCTCTAAATAAAGTTAAGATAGGCTTAGTGATCCCTACTACTGATAGTGTTCGTTACCCCAATGAAAAACTAGATATACATGCTGACTGGACACGCAAGAATATTTTAATTGAAGAACTAAAACAGTCGCAGTTGCCACGTGTTATCCAGGGAGGAAGAAAACCAGTTTCTAAACCTATAGGTTGGTTTGGTCAGCCCGAAATACTTGAGGAAATAATATTAACTTTATTACAGGTTGAAGCGAATAGAACTAAATGCTGGCGTTGGTTGGAAAAGTTACCACCTCACTTTGATGATTTACCGCCATTAACAGATCCTCCAATTCTATTACTCGATAATGAAGAAACAGCAAGAATAGTGCTAAGTTACGCAAAAAAATATACTCAGCTATTTAATAACTAGCTACATAAAACTACTTATATTTAAATAAAGGGTGAAATGTGAACTTAATATCAAAACTATTATTACTTTCTACTACTTTAATATGTTTTAAATTAAGCGCAAATACCCCTTATCAAATTCCTAGAAGTAGCGTGGTTGAGCTCACTGAGCCCGTTAACGAGCGGGTGTATCCTGTGTATATTCAGCTTCCTAAGTCATACCAAAAGCAGCCTAATAAAACGTATCCAGTTATTTATGTAACCGATGCACCGTATACGTTTCCCATTGTGGCGGGGGCTACGCGGTTTCCAATGAATAGTGGCAAAATGCAACAGGCTATTATTGTAGCAATTGGCTACGAAAAAGGGTCCGCTGGCTCTAACAGCCGAATTAGAGATTACACGCCTACCTTTGCAAAAGGTTGGAAAAAGCAAACAGGTAATGCCAAAGGGCATATTCAGTTTTTACAAAGTACAGTTTTCCCTTTTATTGAAAAAAACTATCGGGCCAGTAACTTACAAAGAACCTACATGGGGCATTCGTTAGGCGGTTTATTTGGCGCGACTATTTTATTTACGATGCCTGATTTATTTAACAATTATATTATTGGCAGCCCATCTGTCTGGTTTAATAACAATGCACTATTAGCATTAAAAGTGAATAAACCAAAATTACCTATAAGGGTATATATATCAGTTGGATCTATGGAAACGCCAGCTTTCGGCGAAGGGCAAAATATGGTTGAAGGTGCTAAGCAGCTAACGCAAAAAATTAATGCACTTAACAGTGACAATATTGAACTAATAAGTGTTGTTATTGACGGTGCTAATCATGCAACCGCGTTTCCAACAACAGCGATCCAAGGTTTAGATTGGATACTTAGGAAAGAATAGTAGAGCATTAGTTAAATATTACTTAACCCGACATCCTGAAAGCTATTCTTACTTTAGAACCTGTGGATTAGAAATGTTTCGGCTTCACTGGAAAACGAAACATTTAACGAGTTTCAACTTAATAATTTTGAACCGTCAGTTATTTTTAATGGAGTTACTAATTATAAAATCCAAGAATCGATGCATATAATTTGTGATCCAAATACCAAAATTAATACAACTTATACAAGTCAAAGTGCGCAGGTGACGTCTGCAAAAAGCCTAAAAGATCATATAGAAGATGGGTTGTATGAAGCGAATCGAAAGCGTAATTGCCGTATGCAGAAAAATCTTTCAAATTATATACAAGTCGTAGAACAGGTAGGTCAGCTGTCTTGATTTAAAAGTAAAATATTGGCCTTACAAAGTTATACATCTTGTAAGGCCTATGCTGTAATTAATCTAGATTTAGCTTAATTCGCTTTAATGGTTTCTGCGTTTACACTTTTGTGCGGCTCAAGTGCTTTTTCTTGGTTTACACCCTTTAGTTGCATCATTAATTGCTTTACTAAAATCATGTAAATAAACATCATTGGTAGGCCTGCTACAACGCAAAGTGATTTAATGGTATCTATTCCACCACCGCATAAAAATACGCTAAAACTAATTAGCGCAATTGCACCAGCCCATAGAAGCTTAACTTTATGATCGGGGTCGCCATTTAGCTCCAGCTTATTAGTTGTTAACATAGCCGTGGCAACACTTGCGCTCGACATAGTCGTTAGCATTAAGAAAAACTGAATAACTAAAAATAATACTAAGCCAATATTACCCGATGGTAGAGTTTGAATAAGTGACACTACTGCAAACGTTAAGCCGCCTTCGCTCATCCATTGTTGAACAGGTAAGCCACCAACTAACTGCGCCCACACTGCATAGCCCCCAAAAATTGATATAAAAAATGCACAGCCGAACGAACCCATCGAAATAGTGTATAAAATAACTTCTTTAATAGTACGCCCACGTGAAATACGGGTAATAAAAAGCCCCATCATAATTAAGTAAGCGTAATACCAAAACCAGTAGTATTGAGTCCACGATTGCGCAAAGCCGCTTTGTTGAACTGGGTCGGTCCAAAGTGACATTCTAAAAAAGTTATCGAGCATGACACCTATTGAATCGGTAAAGTTATTTAAAATAAACTGCGAGTCAGCCGCAAGTAATACAAATAAGGCAAAGCATATTGCAGCTATCACCGTATAGTCAGATACTTTGCTAATACCTTTTTTAAAGCCAACAAACATTACAGCAACAAGCATTAAAACAAACAATAAAATAATGCTGCCTTGGAGTAATAAGCTATTTTTAATTCCCAACAGCGCAGAAGCGCCTGTACTTAGTAGCGATACGGTAAGTGATAGCGAACTTGCAAAGGCTGCAAGCGTGCCAAAAATTGCAAGTAAATCGATTGTTTTAGCAATAATAGGGTTATTGCCTACTACGGGTTCACACAGGGTTGAGAGTCTTAAAGTACGCTTTTTTTGTACGTAAAATGCGTACGCAAACGGAATTGCCGGAAAGCAGTAAATGGCCCAGCCAGTCACGCCCCAATGAAAAATAGAATAGGTAACAGACCAAGCTGCTGCTGCGTAGCTATTTGGTTCGGCAAAAAGTGGCGGCGATTGCAAATAATACATCGGCTCGCCAATTCCCCAATATATAAGAGAAGCGCCTACGCCTGCGGTAAAAATCATACCGCCGTACGAAAAGTTAGAGTGCTCTTTTTTTTCTTCACCTAATCGAATAGATCCGTACTTTGAAAAAGCTAACCAAAATAAAAAACCAACTAAAGCTAAGCTCACAAGTTCTACTAACCAACCAAACCAGCTAGTTACAAAATGCATGGCGCTGCTTGCTAATAATTGTGATTGCTCAGGATATAAAGTTGAGATAACTAATAAGGTAATTACTAATGTAATTGCAGGAATAGCCAGCTCAAAGTTAAGGTTTTTCAATGGAGTTTCTCCACTGCACGAGTGCTTCGATATGGCTTGGATTAATTCCGCAGCAACCACCAATAATATTAGCGCCAAGGCTATGCCACTGTTTTGCAAACTCAAGATACTCACCAGGAGATAAATCACGGTAGCCTTGGACTGCTTCATTTGCTTTGTGAGAACTTGAAATAGGAGTAAAGCTGTTAGCAAATGCACCTAACGCTACTTTTTTATTTTGCCTAGTTAATACGTTATTAGTGTCACGTAGTGCTTGCTCAATAACCTCAGGTATAGAGCAATTAAAGAAAACACCTGCAATGCTTTGTTGCTCAAGCAATGCTGCTATAGCGTCACTTACATATTCACCAGAGCGAAGTGTTGCCTGCTCAGTTACTTCATCATTTAACGTAAATGCGTAATAACATGGCTTATTTGAGCATTTAAGTACGCTTGCCATAACGTGCGCTTCTTCAATGCTCGATATTGTTTCGCAAAGCCAAAGGTCTACATGGGGGTTTTGTGCATTGTATAAGGTATTTAAAATAGTAAAAGCACGTTTACTTTCAAATAAGTCAGGGCGGTACGAACCAAATGCAGGTGGTAATGAACCTGCTACTAATACATTTTGTTTAGCGTTTTTTGCCGCTTTTTTAGCAATAAGAGCAGCTTGCTGTGCGAGTAACGCGCCTTGGTTTTGGTAGCGTTCTTCACCTAAATGAAATGGCACGCAAGCGTAGCTGTTAACTGTAATTATTTCGGCGCCGGCATCTATAAAACCTTGGTGAGCTTGTGCTACAAAATGAGGAGCTTCTATAAGTGCTTGCGCACTCCAAAGTGGCTGTGAGAACGGAGCGCCAATGCGCTTAAGTTCGCGTCCCATGCCGCCATCTAAAATTGTTACCTTTTTCACTTATGGACTTCTATATGTCTAAATAATATGGCGCTATTCAAACATATTTTTTAAAAAATCATAATGAAACTTCATCAGGTTGAGCATGAAAAAAGTTCAACCTATTAAATACGCTATAAAAACGCACAAAAAAAGCGACACCTCATTAGGTAGTCGCTTTTTAGTAAGTATGATTAGCTTACTTATAAAAGGCTTCAACAGTACCTTTTCTTGTAAGTAAAAGTGGTTGTCCGCGACGATCAAGCCCTTTTGGAGATGCAAACTTTATCCAACCTTCACTGATGCAGTATTCTTCAACATCAAAACGCTCTTTGCCGTTGAACGTGATACCAATATCGTGTTCAAAAACTTCTTCCACATGATGTGGGCTGCGTGGGTTAATAGAAAGGCGATCTGGTAAAGCAGGTTTTGCGGTAGTGTCGTTCATGGTCATATTCTATATTGAATGAAGTATGCGCTATTGTAGGCAATACAACGCTTTCGCTCAAGAGAGATAGTAGTAAATGTGTTTAAAAATGTACTAATTAATGAGTTGTGTATACAAATGAGATTGTGCTGGGGAAATATTTACAGAAGGGTTTTTGAAGATATTTGACTAAAAAATTATAAAGATAAATATATTAATGGGTTATTTCTAACCCACTAAATTGTTTAGCAATTAGATGCTAACAATGTTCTCGGCTTGTGGGCCTTTTTGACCTTGAGTAACAGTAAACTGTACACGTTGGCCTTCAGCTAGAGTTTTGAAACCGTCGCCAGAGATTGCGCTAAAATGTGCAAAAACGTCTGCGCCAGATTCTTGTTCGATAAAACCAAAACCTTTTGCTTCGTTAAACCATTTTACTGAACCAGTAGTTGTATTAGACATAATATGTATCCTAAAAAATTAATATAAGTGTGCCTGAAAAGAGG
>NZ_JADYXB010000055.1:0-15641 GCF_015864485.1 Pseudoalteromonas sp. SWN166 | reverse complement strand
GGCGTGTACGTCAACGCATCCACAGGTGGTGGCTCCGTCAACCCCGGCGACTTCCCCCTTGCCGACACCATCGTGCCCGACGACGAGATGGTCATCGTTCGGGGCGGGGTTCTGATGCGCGTGCGCGTGGTTCTACAGGCAGGTGAAGTGCCGACCAACGCGGTCACAGTCAACGGCGAAGCCGTCACGGTCAACGGTCAATATGTGGTGGTAACAAGCTGATGGAACACGAACTCATACCCGCTGGGGAAATTCACGCACCCCACAATTGGGTCGTCGCGGACGAGGCCGAGCGCCTGGCGCTGGCGCCGACCGAAACGGACGTGCGCAAGTATCTCTACCAGGAGAGCGACAAGACCGAGTGGGTACTGACCGGGCTCGCCCCGGTTGAATGGGCGCAGCACATCGGCCCCACTGGGCCAGCAGGTCCAACAGGCGCAACAGGCGCAACAGGCGCAACAGGCGCAACAGGCGCAACAGGCGCAACAGGCGCAACAGGCGCAACAGGCGCAACAGGCGCAACAGGCGCAACAGGCGCAACAGGCGCAACCGGCAATGATGGAGCGACCGGCCCAACTGGCAGTACCGGCGCCACCGGGCCAACTGGGGCGACGGGGAATGATGGCGCTGACGGCGCTACAGGGCCAACGGGTGCAACTGGTGCCACTGGCGGCACAGGCCCCACGGGAGCAACCGGGGCCACGGGTGGTGCTGGTGATGTGGCTGCGCTGATTCACGCCGCCACCAGCAAAGCAACCCCGGTCGATGCCGATGAACTGGGCATTGTTGACAGCGCTGCGTCCAACGTCCTCAAAAAGCTGACGTTTGCGAATCTCGCGGCGTGGGTGCGTGGGATCGCGCTCACAGGGTTGAGCACTGCGACGAACGCGGTGATCACTGCTGCAGACACGGTGCTGGTTGCTCTGGGCAAGCTGCAAGCGCAGGTCAACGAGCTGGACACCAAAAAGTTAGATAATACCGGTGGTGATATTGCAGGCAATGTAAATTTCTCGGGAACTGGTAGGCGTATTACTGCGGATTTCAGTAACGCGACCGTTGCGAGCCGAGCGATGTTTCAGACGAGTACGACTAACGGCGCTACGGTATTGGGGGCGATGCCAAGTGGGGCCGGTGGTTATTCAGAGTATTCACTTTACAACGGACCCGACCCGACAAACGCAGCTAAATTTGATTTTTCCATAAGCGGCAGTACCGCGCGGCTGCGCTCTACAGCCATAGGAACGGGCGCATCGCTCCCGATAAATATTGAAACTCCAGGCGGGACTACGCTTCATTTGGGGACGAATGGTGATGTGCTCGCGCTGCGTGGCGCGCTGGGTTACGGCACGGGAGCAGGAGGTACAGTTACTCAAGCAACCAGCAAAACCACCGGCGTGACACTTAACAAACCTAACGGGCAGATAACTATGAACAGTTCTGCATTATCGGCAGGCGCGGCTGTGGTCTTTAGCGTGAGTAATTCATACGCCTTATCCACAAGTTTAATTGATGTTTGCGGGGGATACAACTCCGGTGCCCCTGATCCATCTAATTATAGGATTGAACTTAATTGGTCTGGAAACGGGGTTTTTAGTGTAAGAGTGACAAATATATCCACCGGCACACTTTCAGAGGAGCTTGTAATCAATTTCCAATTAAGGACAGGTTCTACATCATGATTATCAAACAACCAATCCGCTACGAAAACGACCCCGCGACCCTCGAAGCAACATGGGTTGATGCAAGCGGCGCGGTCATCAAGTGCCACGCCTACAGCAACGGCCAAATGGACATGCTACGCGCAGACCTTGGCGCTGACGCCCCGCAGTACGAGGCACTACTCGCCCAGGTCGAGGCCGAATATGTGCCGCCTGAACCACCAACGCTTGCAGAGCGTCAGGCTGAAATCGTCGCGCGCATCCAAGCGCTGGAAGACCAGCACCTAATGCCGCGCATCACCCGCGAAACGATCATCGCGCTGGCTGAAGAACGCGCGGTTGCCATGGGGCTGACCATTGAGTATCTGCGTGCCAAGAACAAGGGCTACGCGGGTCTGAAAACCCTGGACGAACAGAGCGCAGCACTCAGGAGCCAACTGCCATGAGCCACCTCCTATTTTTCCCCGTCTACGCCTTCCTCCTGCTCTACGCACTGTGGGTGTTTTTCCTCGCGGTCATGTCGCTCAAGCGCGCCAAGGACGCCGGCACGCTGACCTTTTGGAACAAAATGTTCGGATACCCAGTGCTGTTCGTCGGGCTGCTATTGGACTTTCTGGCAAACACCTTGGTGCTCACGGTACTTCTGGGTGAACTGCCGCGCGAGGGAACTGTCACCGCCCGACTGAAGCGCCACAACGAGACAAGCACCGGCTGGCGCAAGGCTGTCGCCGTTTGGGCGGAACAGCACCTCGACCAGTTCGACCCGAGCGGCGATCACATCTGATCCGAAACCAGCCCGCAGTCCACCAGCACATTTTCCGACGACAATCGCCACCCATGCGACATCTAGACCCCACTGCGGCCTTCACCGTGCTGCTGGCCTCCATCTTTGGGGCTCAACTCAGTGCGGTGATTGGCCCCTACGCCGTCATCATCCTTGCAGCTACCACGGGGGCTGGCTGGGGCCTTGGGCGCTGCCCGCCGATGACCCGCGCGCAGGGCCTCTGGTACTTTTTGAAACTCAATTGCACCGCTTTGTTGGTTACAGTACCGATTGCATCCGGTGTTCAGCATATGCTCGGCTGGCAAGAGGCCAACTGGCTCCTGGTCCCCGTCGGCCTCCTGGTTGGCGGTGTCGGCAATAGCTGGCCCAAGGTCGGCGAGTGGTTCGTGACCTGGCTGGGTCGCCTGCTGGAGAAGCGCACCGGCACCGAGCAACCACCGAAAAAGGACGACTGAGATGAATTCCCACCTCTGGGCCCTGCTGAACACGGTCGTCTGCGGGGCGATCATGGTTGTCTGCATCTGCCGCTTGTCGGTCATGCACGTAGGCATTCGCAAGCTCGTCCGTCTCAAATACACCCTGCTGCTGTCCGGCGCCTGCGCATACGGATTTCAGCCGTTCATCTTCGGCACATGGCCCACGCCCGCAGGTATGTTTTTCGTGGTCACGGTGTTTGTCGGGCTGCTCACCAGCTCGCACCGCTGGCGCCGCGCCGCCCCCATCGAGACCGAAACACGTCCTGCCGAACTGGCCTGAGAGCGTCGTCCGAAATTGTGCCGCAGAGGTGAATAACGCAGGGATCAACACAATGCGCAGCATTCAGCAAAGGACTGCGCATGCGCCCCTGTTTCAAATTCACAGCCAAGGCGGGTAAAAAGCCCGCGGTCTTGGCGCTAGACGAGGAAATCGGCTTCTGGGGCACCCAGGCCAAAGATTTCCGTGCCCAACTGGATGCTGTCGAAGGCAACGAACTGGTGGTCGAGATCAACTCGATTGGCGGTGACGTGATGGCCGGCCTGGGCATCTACAACATGCTGCGCTCCTGGGCCAAGGACGGCAAGACCGTCACCACCCGCGTGACCGGCATCGCAGCCAGCATCGCCTCGATCATCGCCCTCGCAGGCGACAAGCGCGAGATGCCCAAGAACACGTTCGCCATGGTGCACCAGGCTTCGACCATCGCAGCCGGCACCTCGGAAGACATGCGCGACGCGGCCAACTGGCTGGACAAGGTGGACGGCTCTCTGCGCAACATCTACATGGACCGCATGGGTGCTGACGAAGCCAAGGCCGCCGAAATCATGGCGAAGGACACGTACCTGACCGCTGACGAATGCCTGGACCTGGGCTTCGCCACTGCGCTTCTGGACGACATCCGCGCCACGGCCAAGTTCGACCTGGCCCGCGCCGACCTGCCCGCCAACGTGGCTGCGATCTTCAAGGCGGAAGCCGACCCAGTGGTTGACCCCGTTGTTGACCCTGTGATCGACTCTGTGATCGACCCTGTGATCGACCCCGCGGTGCCAGACACCCCCGTCGCCAAGCAGATCGAAGCCCTGGCAATCACCGCTGGCCTGCAGGCCTACGCCGCTACGTTCGCAGTGGCCTGCACCTCGCTGGACGAAGCCAAGACCCGCATCACTGCGGCCAAGGAAATTGTGGCGCTCTGCGCCGTTGCCAAGCGCCCGGACGATGCCGCCAAGGCCATCCGCGCCAACCAGTCCGTAGAGGACGTGCGCGCCGCGCTGATCAAGGCAATGGCCGAGGCCGATGAGCACACCAACAACGCGCCTCCGGCGCGTGGGTCCCAAACCGCCGGCCAGTCCGGGGTGTTGTCGGCGAAAGCCGTCTACGAAAAGCGTGCGGCACGCAAGCAAAACTCTCGCAAAGGAAACTGACCATGGCAACCTCTCTTCTCTCCACGCCGCGCGTCAAAGCGGTGATCATTTCGGAAGCGTCCAACCAGCGCAGCCGTGAAAACATCGTCGTGACCCAATCGGGCACCGCGCTGGCCTCCGGCACCCTGCTGACCCGCTCGGGCGACGCAGGCGAGGGCACCTTCGCCATGGACGCCGGCGCAACTGGCAACCCCACGGCGGGCACTATCACTGTCGGCGCTGCGGCCATCCCCGGCGTCTACGTGATCGAGTTCACCGCAGCCACCAAGTTCACGGTGGAAGACCCTGAAGGCAAGACCGTCGGCACCGGCACGCTGGGTGCCGCCTTCAGCAAGGGTGGCGTCGGCGTCACGCTGACAGCAGGCGCAACCCCCGCAGTGGCTGGCGACACCGCGACCATCACCGTGGCTGCAGGCTCCGGCAAGTACATCGCCTACACCGCCAACGGCGCCGCAGGCCCCGCTGACGCGGTGCTCTACAACTGGCTGCCCGCCAAGACCGGCGACTCCGACGCAGTGGGCTTCGTGCGCGACGCCGAGCTGAACCGCTTCGAACTCACGGGTCTCGACGCGGCAGGCCAGACCGACCTGGCGAAGAAAGGTCTGATCGTGCGCGGCACGGCTGGCCTGCCAACCGTTTCCACCCCGGCTCTCTGAGCCTTTCATCTCTCGACTCAGGAGCACAAGAAACATGGCAACCCTCGACATTTTCCAGGACGATGCGTTCAGCGTTACGTCTCTGTCCAGCACCATCACGGACATTCCCGACGTGCCCACCAAACTGGGCGACAAGGGTCTGTTCCAAGAGGAAGGCATCTCGACCACTTCGTTCATGATCGAACGCCAAGGGTCGAGCATCAAGCTGCTGCCCACCGCCCCCCGCGGCGGTGTGCGTGAGCCTGTCGCCCTCGGCCCTCGCAAGCTGATCCCTCTGCACGCTCTGCACATCCCCGCCTCATGGTCGGTGCTCGCAGACGAAGTGCAAGGCATCCGCGCCTACGGCAGCGAGACCGAAGTCGAGCAGGCAGCCACACTGGTGCAGCGCAAGCTCGCCAACGTGCGTGCCAGCATGGACCTGACCCACGAGAACATGCGCGTCGGCGCACTCAAGGGTCTGGTGACCGACGCCGACGGCTCCACGCTGCTCGACGTGTACGACGCCTTCGGCATGACCCAGCAGACCCAGTTCTGGAACATCGCTGTGGCCGCCAACGGCGACCCCAAGGCTTCGATCATCACCCTCAAGTCGATGATCCGCGCCAAGATGGGTGGTCGCTCCTTCGGTCGCATCCGCGTGATCTGCTCGCTGGGCTTCTTCACCCCCCTGGTGCAGAACACCAAGATGATCAAGGCGTGGGAACTGTGGAACCAAGGCGCCTACCTGCGCACCGACCAGGTGAACGGTGGCGACTTCGAGTTCGCAGGCGTGATCTTCGAGGTCTACGACGGCGGCACCTCGGCCGGCGACTTCATCGCTGACGGTATCGCCTACGCCTACCCCGAAGGTGTCCCCGGCATGTTCCAGTCCAAGTTCGCACCTGCGGACTACATGGAGACGGTGAACACGCAGGGCCTGCCGTTCTACGCCAAGCAGGAAGCGATGCCTTTCAACAAGGGCATCATCGGCGAGGCGCAGTCCAACCCGATCCACTTCAACTCGTTGCCCGAGGCAGTCATCAAGCTGTCTGTGGCCGCGAGCTAAATGGCAAGCGTCTTCGGGCGCATGACGGAGAGCGTCCTTTCCCTGCTGGGCGAGGACGCTCTTTTACGTGGTGCGGTCCCCTGCAAAGTGAACATCGAGCACGACGTGCAGCTCGTCGGTATGGACGCCGAGCGCGCACAGAGCCGGGGCGACCTGGTGACCAACAGCGACGTGATCACCCTCGCTAAACGGCACAACCCCAAAGGCGGGGACTCTCTGAAATTCACGGGAACCGGGCCCCACGCGGGCCGCTCGTTCCGCCTCGAAACCATGATCGAGGACAACGGCTACTCCCGCCGCTACATCGTCATTGAGACGACGGTGCCATGACCAAAGCCCGCGACTACACGCTCAAGATCGACGCCTCCCAGGTAGTGAAACTGGGAGAACGACTCGCGCAGGCCAGCGGCGAAGAGATTGGCCGCGCGTCCGTCACCGCTTTGAACGAGGTGGTGGACCGCACATACGATCTGGCGCGCGACCGGATGATCGCCGGTATCAACCTGTCCGACGATTATCTGCGGCGTCGAATGACGCTCCAGCGCGCCACACCCGGCAAGCCGGTGGCGTCGATCACGGCCAGCGGTGCGCGCAACGCAACCACCGTGCTCGGGCGCTACGACGCCAAGCCGGTGATCGTAGCGAACAACAAAGGGCGGCCCGGAAAGGGCAACAAGGCCCTTGGCATCCCGTCGGGCCAGAAGCAGGTCGGTGTCACCGTTGAGGTGACCCGTGGGCAAACGAGTGACGGGTTTGTACCGCGCGGTTTCCTACTCCCGCTGAACCGAGGCACCGAGTCCGGTGGCAACGGCTTCGGCGTTTTCGCGCGTTCGCGCGACGGCAAGTTGCGCCACCGCTACGGCCCGTCCGTGTATCAACTGTTCGCCTACCAGGTCGAGCGCATCGTGAACGATGTGACCGACGACCTGGAAGACACCCTCGCCGCACAGGTTGACCTGGCGCTGCAGAAAGCCATCGAACCATGACCGCCACCCCCGCCATCTTCAAGAAGTCCTCCGACATCGCCGAGTATCTGACCACGGTACTGCAGGGCGTCACCAAGGCCAACGGCTACAAGACCGACCTCGGCACCACGGTGTACCGGGGCCGCCTGAAGCACGATGAGGACCGTGTGCCCTACGCCGTGCTTATCGAGGGTGAGGACCGCCCGCAGGAGAACGACGGCGGCCGACTGGACATCACCCTGGAGCAAGACTTCGTACTCGGCGCCTACGTGCACTGCAACGTGGACAACCCGAACGATGCCGCGCACGACGCGATCAAGGACATCAAGAAGGCGGTGTTCTCCAGCGACCTGGCCCGACGACCGATTGCCGGTGCGCGCGGGGCCAACGGCCGCGTAGCGAAGTTGAGCTACCGGGGGAAGGACATCGGCCCCCGCGCCGATGGCAAGAACATTGTGTTCGCCGTCGTGCACATCACGGTGGTGTTCGCCGAGAACCTGCTGGAAGCCTGAGTCCGAAATTGTGCCGCAGAGGTCGATTCGCCCTGTGCGATGACACTGCGAGCGTTGTAATCCGATCTTGCCGTGAGTGCGGCATGACATTCTCAAGGAGTTTCTCATGGCAGCACGCAGCTTCAATGGCGCTGGCGACGTTTACTTTAACCGTATGGTGGACGGCGTAAAGCAAGGTCTTGTCGGGCCGATCTACGCCGACAGTCTCTCGATCACCCCCAGCGTCGAAACGATCCAATCGACCAGCAAGGGCCGGTATGACTATGGTCAGGTGCTGGAGAGCGTGAACATCGCCCAACCGTCTGAGTTCTCCATGGCGCTTAAGGAAGTTACCGGCGACATCTTGACCATGGCCTTCCTCGGAACCTCTGCCGCGTTCACCGAAGCCTCCGGCACGCTGACGGGCTACGACCTGACTGTCACACAGGTGGGCACATGGCTCCCCATCGGCAAAAAGAATCTCGCCACACTGGTTACCGTTGAAGACGCGGCCACTGGTGGCGCCACGCTGATCGAAGGCACCGACTACAAACTGAACCGCCCCATGGGCTGGATCATGGCGCTGGCCGGGGGCGCTCTGGCGGTAAACGACCACGTTTTCATTACCTGCGCACATAGCGGTGCCACGGGCACGAACGTTAAGGGCTCCACCCGCACAGAAGTTCGCGTTGAAATCATTTTCGACGGTATCAACCAAGCTGACGGCACCCAGTGCACGGCAACGATCTGGGAAGCCATCCTGGCGCCAGACAGCGAGTTTGACTTCCTGGCGGATGACTTCGGGAACGTAAACCTGACGGGGACACTGAAGACCCCGGTCGGCAAGGACGCTCCGTACGAGGTGTTGATCCAAGACCCCGTGGCCTAAGCACTGCTGGTGTGGCGGGCCCGCCCGCAGCCCAAACCCGCCACGCGCCTTCAGCCTGGCGGGTTTTTTCATTCAAGGATCGTCATGCATAAATGCACCCGATGCGGGTTGACCAAGACCCCTAGTGAATTCTACAAAGCCACCAAGAATCCTTCGGGCCTGCAGTCCCGGTGCAAAGAGTGTTCGAAGGCGACAAACCGCGAGTGGATGGCGAAGCACCCGGAAAAAGCTGCGGAGTACACCAAGCGGTACGAAGAGAACAACGCCGAGCGTCGCAAAGAACTCCGCGCGATCAGTCGCGCGGCGTATGCCCCGCGTCGTCTTGAACTGGGACGCGCGCTGGAAGAGAAAAACCGCGCGAAGCGCAAGGCACAGGCCGACGCCCGTCGCGCGTCGATGCTTGATCGCCATAATGAAAAGTCGCGCCGTTGGCGCGCCGCGAACTTGGAAAAGTCCAAGGCCATCTTCAAGAAGTGGCGGGACGCCAACCCGGGCGTGATGGCGATGCATTCGGCGAAATGGCGCGCGGCCCTTTTGCAAGCAACCCCAACATGGGCCGACCAAAAGAAGATCGCGGAATTCTATGAGGCCGCCGACGGCCTGAGCATGCTCACTGGGGAGTGGTATCACGTGGACCACATCGTACCGCTGCAAGGTAAGACGGTGCGCGGCCTGCACTGCGAAGCCAACCTCCAAGTCCTGCCTGAAGCCGAGAACATCCGCAAAGGCAACCGCCACTGGCCTGACCAGCCCTGAAAGACACCATGGCTACTTCGAATCGTGATGTAACCCTCAAACTGAGCGTTGAGACCCTCGGTGAAGACGGTATCAAGGAACTGCAGAAGGCGGTTGAAGCTCTCGGGCGCGACGGCGGCGCAGCGGCGCCTGAGTTCCAGAAGCTCGCCGACGAGATCGGCCGCCTGGGCGAGCAGAGCCAAGCGCTGACCACGTTCCGGGAACTGAGCGAGGAAACCGACAAGCTGGCCGCGCGCCAAGTGGACGCCGCCGACAGCGCCGCGCAGATGGCCGAGCGGCTGGAGGTGTTGCGTGATGCCACTGCTAAGGCCACCCAGCGGCAGAGCGAGGCCAACGCCGAGTTGTTGAAGGGTCAGCGCACGCAAGCCGAGGCCACGGCAGCGTTGCGACTCCTGAAGGCAGAATACGACGCGGCCGGGAAGAACACTGCAGCCTACCGCGACCAACTGGCCGATGCGGTCAAAGCTCAGAACGCAGCAAACGTCGAACTCGTAACGCTGCGCGCCAACCAGAAGGCAGCCAACGCCGAAGCCTCGTCGGCCGTGGCCGAGCAAGGCAAACTGGAGACCCAGTACAAGAAGAGCGCGGCACAGGTCGAACGCCTGGACACCGCCCTGAACAAGCAGAACGAGGCGCTACGTCAGGCGACCACGGCGGCCGAGGCGCTGGGGCTGTCCACTGCAGACGTAGCTGCGGCTGAGGGCAAGCTGCAGGCGATCTTCAACTCTGGCGTTCAGACCGTAAACGCGCGCAACGCAGCGCTCCGCGAGATGGCAGAAGCCAACCGCCTGCTCGCCATCGAAGAGAAGGCAGTTGCAGACCTGCTGGCACGCGGCCAAGCGGCGCTGCAGGCCGAGACACTGGCCCAGCGCGATGCGGCGCGGGCCACGGAGCAGTACGCGGCCACAAAGCGCGAAGCGGCTGCGGCCAACGATGCCTGGCAGAAAGAGGCCGAGGCCCTGGTCAACGCGGCCCACGCCGCCCAGCAACTGGCCCGCGAGACCGAGATTTTGGCTGCGGCCCAGCGTGAACTCGCCAACCAGAACGCCTTCGAGAAGCAGGCCACCGAAGCGCAGAAACTGCTGCAGGCGGCCCAGTACGTCAAGTTCTGGGAGAACGCGCTGGAGCAGGCCGAGACCCAGGTCAAGCAGACCGCTGACGAAGCCCAGAAGGCTGCCCAGCGCATCGACAACGCCTTCGGCACGCTCGGCGTGCGCTCGGTGCAGGCCGTCCAGCAGGAAATCGCCGAGACACGCGCTGCGATGGCAACCCTGGCGACCACTGCCGGGCAGACGGGTGCACAGCTCTCCGGCGCCTTTGCTGCGGGCGAGAACAAGATCAAGGTGCTGGAGCGGGAAATCCGCGAGCTGACCGGCACGCTGACCACCGCCGACAAGGCGGCCGGCCTGTTCAAGAACTCGCTGGGCCAGATTGCGGCCGGCAACCTGATCGCGGACGCCGTGGGCGCGATTGTGGAGCGCGTCAAGGACATGGGTCGCCAGTTCATCGCCTCGGTCGTGCAGCTCGACACGTTCCGCCGGGCCATGAACGCTGTCTACAAAGACACCGCACTCGTCGCCAGCCAACTGGATTTCCTACGCAAGACCGCCAACGATAGCGGCGTGGGGGTGGGCGGCCTCAGCGACTCGTTCGTCAAGTTCTCGGCATCCATGAAGTCGGCCAACGTACCGGCGCAGCAGAGCAACGAGCTGTTCGCCTCGCTGACCCGCGCCGCAGGCTCGCTGGGCCTCGGCGCCGAGCGCACGTCCCTGGCCCTGGACGCACTCAGTCAAATAGCGTCCAAGGGCGTCGTTAGCATGGAAGAGCTGCGACAGCAATTAGGGGATTCCCTACCTGGTGCGCTCAGTTTGACGGCCAAGGGGCTCGGAATCACCGACGCCGAACTGGTCAAACTGGTGGAGTCAGGCAACTTGGCAGCGCGCGACTTCTTCCCGTCGTTCACCAAGGGTCTGCAGGAACTGCACGGCGAGACAGAAGGCTTGGTGCCCACGTGGGAGCGCCTGAAGAACGCCTTCACACTGGCCGCCCAAAACGCTGGTGACGCCGGCTGGCTGGAAATCCTGACCATGGGGTTGCGCGGTCTGGGCCTGGCGGCAGGATCGGTACTGCTCCCGCTCAACGCCCTGTTTGAATTAATGGCGGGCCTGATCCGGTCTGGGGGAGCCTTGGTCGCAGCCATCGCCACATGGACAAACCCCATGGAGGCTTTGAGTGAAATCTGGGGACAGGCTGCGGATCGCCAGTCCAAGTTGACCGAGGCTTTCGACGCGACGATCAAGGGGGTCGCTCAGACAAGCGCCGCCACGACGCAACTGACCAGTAAAGTCCAAGAGACTATCACCTCGACCGACGGCCTGACCAACTCGCAGAAGCTCGCAGCCATCGCGGCGCAGCTAAATGGAGACGCCACACTAGAGGCGGCTGCGAAGTACGTTCAACTCTCTATTGCCACGGCCACGCTGATCAAAGAGCAGGAGAACGAGACGCTGAACCTGGAGCGCGTCGCCAAAGCGCGCAAGGAAGAGGGTGAGACCCTGGTGGCGCTGGCGAAGTTGCGAGGCGATGAACAGGGCGTCCTGAAGGCAGCCAGCCAAGCGGCGGAAGAGTACGCACTTGCCAGCGCGCGGGTCGCGGCTTCGAAGCAGGAAGAGCTGAAAATCCTGGAGCAACAGTTGGTCGCACAGCAGGCCAAGCTCGAAGCCGACAAGGCGACGGCGGATCAGCAGGAAAAAGAGACGCAGAAGCTGCGCGAACTCATCAAGACCAAGCAGTCCGAGGTCGAGCAGACCAAGGCGTCAACGGAGGCGGCAAAACAGGAAGTCGCGGCGCGCAAACTGGCCGTTGAGATATACGGCGACCAGTCGGCCAAGATGGCCGAGTACCGCGCCGAAATGGATCGGCTCATCCTCGTCTTGCAAGAGTACGAAAAGCTCAACATCAACGGGAAAAAGACTGACGAGGAAGTCGCGGCTGTGCGCCAGAAACTGGCCGAGATAACGGCCAAGTACAAAGACACCGTGAATGACTTGGCACGGAACCTGCGCCTGCAAGCGGCAGAAGAAGTCGCCACGCTGAAGACCAAACAGGCTTCACTTTCCGTGGACATTCAGATTGCACAGGCAAGTGCCAACATCGCTCGCCTTCGTGGGGATAACACCAAGGCGATGCAGTTGGAGCGCGAGGCCATGGCGAAGCAGATCGAGGTCGCCAAGATCAAAATCGAGATCGACCGGGTACAGGCACAACTCCAGATCAAACTTCTCGAAAACGAGAAGTTGAAGCTCCAAGCCAGTGACGCCAACTACAAACTGTTGGTGCGGGAGTTGGACCTAAAGATCAAGTTGCAGAAGGCAACCCTTACCGAACTGGATGGCGCGGACAAACTCATCCGGTTGAAAGAAGAAGAGAACCGCCTGCGGCAGCAGGCCACCAACGACCTCGGCAGTGAGGCATCCGCGCGAGGCAACGTCACAGAGGCCAGCGAGCGCCAGGCCGACGCCATGGCGAAGATGCTCATGCAGTACACACTCAGCGCCGACTACAGCGAGCGGCAGATCGCCATCTTGGAACGAGAAGCCGCCGCCGAGGAAAAACTGGCCGAAGCCCGCCGCAAGCGCCTGAACGTGGACAAGGAAGGTTACTCCTTGAACACCGCAGGGGAGCGCGTGATGGCCGGGGAAACCCAAGAGCAGGTAGACCGCGACATCGCCCGGCGTTACGGCGAAGAGAACATCGGCAACCCAGACGCCATCAAGGCTCGCGGCCTGGCAGAGATGCTGAAGTTCATCTCCAGTCAGGGTGGGCAGATTCGAGACCCCAACTACAGCAAGCAGGTGGCTGACATGCGCCGGCAACTGCAGGAGTTGGAAGCGAAGCTGCTCAACACAGGCCCGGCACCAGGCGGCACGGCGACCACACCCGCAGGTGGGGGATCGACGACGCCAGGCGGCAGCCCTTCGGGTGGGCGCCCAAGCAGCGGTGGCGTCAGCAGCGGGGGGAACCTGACCGTCAACCTCGGCGGCCGCAACCTCGGAACCATCACCGGACTGAACCCCACGCAGTCACGTGAAACTCTCGCAGTGCTTCGCGCACTTGAAACCTCACAAGGAACCGCAGCATGAGCCTCACCCTGGCCGATGGCACGACCACACTGACCTTGAACCCAGACCTGTTCTGGTCCGACGAGAACAACTGGAACCCGGTCGAGCAGACTGCCGACCGCACGATCACGGGCGCGTACATCGTCCAGGCGGCGGCGAGGGTCAAGGGGCGACCCATCACGCTGGAGCCGGAGAGCGACAGCAGCGCGTGGATGACGCGCGCCGACGTGACGGCGTTGCGAAATTGGGCCGCAGTACCCGGCAAAACCATGACTCTTACACTTCGCGGCGAGGCTCGGGAGGTCATCTTCCGTCACCAGGACGGCGGTTTTGAGGCCCGTCCTGTGATCCAGTACCGCGATGGGCACGAACTGCCTGCCGACTTTTACCTCTGCACCATCCGTCTCATGGAGATTTAACAAGTGGCAATCTTGAAAGGCGATGTCCGCCTGGTAGCGTCGGCGGTGATGGATGACGTGAGCGAAGGCGGCGGTGCCCCCACGGCGACGATCATCCAGGACGGTGAGAGCAACAACATCTTCCCGGACATCAGCGAGCTGGACCGCGCGGGCGGTCGGGTGAACCTGCGCAAAGTGCATGTGCACGTCCAGACGGGCGACCGTGACACGCTGCTGGGCACCAATTTCATTGTGGCCGAGCCCCCTAATGATCCGAACGTGAGCATCACGGTCTTCTCTACCGGCGAGACCTTTGACACGCGCACCAACGCTGCGGATTTCATCGAAGCCTATCTGGTGAAAGGCCCCGCACTTCCGGGCTTCTTGCTGGAGAACCACGTCGCTGGTCAGCGGGCGATCCAGTTGTTCCAACGCCCCGGGTCCCCGCTCCCCGCTGTGGGCCGCACCCTGGTACTGGTGGCCGACGAAGACACCCCCGACGAGATCGTGCAGTACGTGCGCACGACGCGGGTGGAAAGCACCATCGGCACCTACACCGAACTGGTTGGCGGCGGTTTGGTGGACTTTGAAGCGGAAGTTGTCACCTGTGACATCAGCGATGCCTTGCGCGTCAACTTCCCTGGCTCACCCCCATCCCGGCTTTTCGCCGTGGCCGACGGCAAGACTAAGGTCCGTGACACCACCGTCGCGGATGCCGGGTCGTACCACGGTGTCGTTGCCCTGGAATCGGCGGGGGCTATCGGCGACGCAACGGTGCAGGTGGAGAGCGTCTACACCCAACTGGTTCCCAACGCGCGGACGGAAGTCAGTGCGCTCGACCAGCGGCCTTCCGCACAGCGATCCTTGGTCTTGGCCGAGACGCCACGGCTTGTTACCGTTGGCGCCGCGCCGCACAGCAAGCGCATCAAGATCGGGCAGGAAAACCGCGGCTTCAATTTCGTTGACATCCTGCGGCCGTTCCCGGCTGCGAACTCCTTGGTGGTTTCCTTCCGGGCGCTCGGTAGTTGGTACACCATCCAGGACGACGGTCTCGGCAACCTGACGGGCACGGGGGTTGGCACCGTCAACTACGACAACGGCTCCATCGCCGTAACGTTCCCCTCGATGCCAGACGTTGGCTCATCCATCATCTACTCGTGGGGTGAGAAGTCTGCGTACACCAACCGATCTGCCGCCATCGGTTTTCGGATGCCCGAATTGTCGTGGACCGTACCGCACTCCCCCTTGGAACCAGGGTCCGTCGTCGTGACCTGGGAGTCTGGGGGTGTGTTGAAGACCGCAACCGACAACGGCACAGGCGGTTTCACCGGAGACGCTACAGGCAGCATCACGTACAACAGCGGGTTCATCTCCCTCAAACCTTTGGCGATGATCGACCCAGGCGGCGAGTTCAACACCGAATACGCCTACACGTCGGCCCGCAGCGAGAGTTTCGCCGGCCTTAGCCCCGACGCCGGCGGTTTTGTGACCATCACCTTGAGCGAACCGCCCCTGGCTGGGACCATCACCGCCCGTTGGATCACGGTGCGCAACGTCAGCAACAGCAGCGGGACCAGCGATCTGGTGAGTGAAAGCAGCACGGAGATCGAGTACAACGGCGCCGTGATCGTAGACCCGCCGCGCTCTGGCGGTGGGGGCAGTACCGGCGGGGGTGGGGGCGGCGGGGGCGGTTCGTCCACATCCTACGCCTGGCTGGAATGCGGCAACCCGCAGGTCTTGAGCGGAACGGCGTTCAACTTAACCTTTGACGCAGGCCCCGGCGCGGACGGCACGTACTCCTGGACGACCATCACCCTTAAAGGTGGCGGCCTTGGCGCAACCTCCGGCACGTTCACCGTGTCAGGGGGTCAAGGGTCCTTCTCTGTACCAACAGTCTCCGGCTGGCTGGTGAACAGCACGCACCACGTTTTCGTGGAAAATCCGTCGTCCATCACGGTGGGCCAGTCGGTTGTTCTCTAC
>NZ_JADYXB010000054.1:0-16994 GCF_015864485.1 Pseudoalteromonas sp. SWN166 | reverse complement strand
TGATAAGCTCAACCATCGGCCAAGAAAAACAAGAGGGTATAAAACCCCTCATGAATTATTTACGGGGCAATCAGAAGTTCTGGTGGCTGCATAATGATTGCACTTAATACTTGAATTCAAGTTTTTAGTAAAGCATCACTTGCGCGTTTATAGGCCAAAATACCTTGGGTGTTGTAATCTATAAATAGCTTTTCATCGGGTAAATTAGTAAATCGTTTATAAATACCGTTAAGTGCTTTGTTATGAGTAGTTAAGTGGGCGGTAGCAAAACGAGGGGTTACGCCAATAGATGCGCCTATATGCATAGCAAGCGCTGAGGCTTCTATTAGTGGAGACGTGGTTTCTCTGCTTGGTTCGGTAATTTCATGGCGACGGCATGCAGCCATAAATAATCCGACGTTGCCAAGTAGGTCAAAAGCACTATCAAAGCCTTGATCTGTGTTTCCCTCGGCTAATAAATTACTAATTAATGCGTTGCCTTCTTTTTCTAATTGTTGCTTTAAGGCCTCGCCTATTCCTTCTACATTTGCTTTATCGGTTTGCTGCCAATAAAGCTGCTCTAATTCACTGTTTAAAGTGACAAACTCAGTTCGAATCCAGTGATCAAAAATAGCGGTATGTGTGTTCATTGTTGTGCTCTATTATTTTTATAGTTAAATGCTAACAGAGTTCAATGAGGGTAAAACGCCAAAAAAATTAGTAAAAACTGTAATACTTAGCAATAATCACTACAAATATAAAAATAATTAATAAAAGCCGACAACTATGTTAGATAAAAAAGATCAGCAATTACTTATCGCACTACAAAGCCAAGCTCGTATGTCGGTTTCAGATTTAGCCAGCAGCATTAACCTGTCAGATACACCTTGCCTAAGACGTATTAAAAAGTTAGAGCAAGAAAACATTATTACCGGCTACCACGCCGCCATAAACCCAAAAGCACTTAACCTTAATGTGTTGGTGTATGCGTTTGTACGATTAAGCCAAAACTCGGTAAGTGCTGCAGAGCAATTTGAGCAACATGTAGAAAAATTACCACATGTATTAGAGTGTTGTGTAATATCAGGAAGCTATGATTATTTATTAAAAATAATTGCACATGATCTTGAGAGCTACGAAACGTTTGTAAAACATCAACTAGGTGGTTTAAGTTGTATTGCAAATATAGAATCAACCGTTGTGTTAAAGCAGTCATTTAGCAAAAATCAGTTACCATTATAAAAATACCCTAAATAACTTACTGTTAGCTATACTGATATTTCAAAACGATAATAATAATTGCTTGGACCTTATGTGAAAAATTTTAACTCTAAAAATCACTCCATTATTTTTTACATCATGTTTGCTTTAGCATATTTTTTAGTGGGTATAGCACTCACTAAACTTGCTTTTAATTCGCAAATAATTCCAATTTGGTTACCTGCTGGTATTGCTCTGGTCGGTTGTTATATTTGGTGGTGGCGCTTTATCCCGCCTTTATTTGTAGCTGCAATTGCATTTAATTTAAATATTTTTGATAGTTCAGCTCATGAGCTAGTCCTGGTCGGTAACTCATTTAACGAAGCAATGTATATCGCCTTTGGTGTGGTTATACAGGCAATGGTGGGCGCTGCTTTACTAAAATTTTGGCTTGGTCACCCACTACGCTTTAAAAAGCGTAAAAACATAATTTACTTTATTCTCGTCATAGCCATATTAGTCAGTTTAATTTCGGCTAACTTTGGCGTGTTCGCTCTTAGTCAATTTAACTCGGTTTATAGCATTGATAATCATTGGAAAAATGTTGTTTATTGGTGGCTTGGCGATACATTAGGGGTATTAATTGCAACTCCGTTTTTACTTTCTTTACTACCACAAAAATCTAATCAACATAATATATCGGCGTTTCCAACAATTGCAGTATGCTCTATTTTATTTGTGTCTGTTGCGGTTACAACACAGCTATACGATCAAGAAAACCGTATAAGCACAATTAAAATCGCCGAACGTGAAGTTCACGTTATAGAAAATAGCCTTTATAGATATACAAATCGCAGTATTATTGCAGTACAAAGCCTAGCAAGCCAGGTTCAATCATCATCAACATTAAGCCAGCAAGATTTTTATTCTTATGCTAGCCAATTACTAACCCAGCACGCATTTATTAATGCTTTATCGTGGAATGCAAAAATACCTCAAGATCAACGTGAGACCTTTGCCCAAGAAATATCAAATATTTACCATTTAGATGTTGATGTAGTAGGTGAGCCTCTTGAAAAAAATGATCCCCTCGTTATCATAAAATATATAGCCCCTTTCAATGGTAATCAAAAAGCAATTGGCTTTAATGTATTTTCAAATTCTGATAGGAAAAACTCCCTGCTTAACCCTGCTATAAAATATATGCCCGTAGGGACTAAGATAATTCAGCTAGTACAAACCAAACAACCTAAACCCGCTTATTTGTTATTTGCCCCTGTGTATTCTCAAAGTGACGATAAAGAAGTAATTAAAGGCTACGTCACGGGTATATTTTTAGTACGCAGTATTATTGAACAAGCAATTACTAAACAGCAGTCTGATATGTTTTCGATTGGTATATACGAAGATACAAACGCACCGCCGTTTTATAGTAATTACTCTCAAGATGTTCATCAGGCTAAAGGAAGTCGTTTGATGTCGTTTGATGTGAGCTTTGCAGGGCAAAAATGGATTGTAAAACTAGCACTTAAAGAAGGGTTTTTAGCACAACATAATAATCAACTAACGTTATTATTGCTCATACTTCAAGTGGCCGTATGTTCTTTAATTTTAATGGTTTTACTGCTGTTTAATCAGCAACAAATTGCACTTACACGCCAAGTGGCTGAGCGTACACACTCGCTTGCACAAGCAAAGCAGCAGTCAGATTTAGCTAACCAAGCTAAAAGCCAATTTTTAGCTAATATGAGCCACGAAATCCGTACACCTTTGAATGCTGTTATTGGGTTTTCTTCGCTTGCTCGCGAAACCGATAGCGCAAGTACGCTAATTGGTTACTTAGATAAAATAAACTCATCATCTAAAAGCTTATTAAACCTAATTAATGACATTCTTGATATATCAAAAATAGAATCTCAAAAGTTAGTTATTGAGTCTATTGCATTCGACCTAGGTGCTTTAATAGCACGTATAAACAATATGTTTGAACACAGCGCAACTAACAAAGGTATTAAGTGGCAAGTTAGCTCAAAACTACCTTTAGATATCTGGTTTATTGGCGATCCAATGCGAATTGAGCAGATATTGCTTAACTTGTGTAGTAACGCGATTAAATTTACAAACCAAGGCAGTGTTACTCTAAACATAGAAACAGAGTTTACCACTGCCAATAAAGTACAGCTTGTTATAACCGTTAGCGATACCGGCATAGGTATAAAACCGAGCCAACATAAAAAGTTATTTAACGCATTTACCCAAGCTGATAGCTCTACATCAAGACAATTTGGCGGTACCGGCCTTGGCTTAACCATAGCAAAAGAGCTAAGCCAGCTAATGAGGGGAGAAATAACACTTAAAAGTGAAATAGATAAAGGCTCTACTTTTACATTTTCCATGCGATTAGAAACAACAGAGCCTAAAAAAGAGCATATTATTACATTTGATAATACGAATATTACTTCGCTCAGCATTTTAGTGGCAGAGGACAACCCAGTAAACCAAATGGTGATTAAAGCGATGCTTGGCTCGTTAGGAATTGTGCCGTATATAGTAGAAAATGGCGAGCTGGCGGTCGATATAGTAAAAAAGCAGCATTTTGATTTAGTGCTTATGGATTGCCAAATGCCTGTAATGGATGGCTATAGAGCCACAGCATTGATCCGGCAGTTTAAAACCGAACAAGAACTTCCGATTATTGCTTTAACTGCCGACGTAATGCCAGAGGATAAAGCACATGCAAAAGCCGTTGGATTTAACCAACATCTTGCAAAACCGCTTGAACTCATTAAGCTAACCGAGTGTCTTGTCCAATATGCAGAAGTTAATGAACAATAGTGGTTTAATTTTAAGAATAGTTTTAAGAGTATTTTTAAGAGTATTTTTTGGTTTTGTTTTAAGTGTTTTTTCGCATATTGCAGTAGCTCAAAACTGTATATCGCAGGCGAGTGACTTTAAATTTATAATAAAAAGTAAGCAGCAAGGCCTATTACGTTTTGAAAATGAGTACACCCACCAGCGCTTTAATTATCAAGCCCTTTTACCATTTAGCGATTACTTAGATTACGAATATAAACATATAAATAAAGCTAAGCCCCATGCAAACATGCCATGCCCCGTTATTACACAAACGTATCGGCAGTTGGTAACACAGGGTAAGCGAAAACCTGACCCTACTATTGCAGATATTATTGCCCCTTTTGAGCTTACGTACCCAAACAGTAATAAAGTTGCACTACTAATCCACGGGCTAACTGACTCACCCTTTACGTACCACGATTTAGCACAAGTGTATTATCAGCAAGGCTATACCGTGCGTACTATTTTATTACCAGGACATGGAAGCGCTGCAAGTGCTTTACTCAATGTAGAGGTTAGCCAGTGGCAACAGGCAATAAAGTACGGGGTTGAACGCTCGGTGCAAGACTTTGATGAGGTGATACTCGCAGGTTACTCTACCGGTGCAGCGTTACTTATTGATTACGCAACCAAGCAAACTGTCTCACCTAAAATTAAAGCGCTTATGCTTTATTCGCCAGGCTCCGAGCCACATAATAAATACGGCTGGATAGCAAAATGGATTGACGCTATACCGTTTGTTAATTGGATAGATAAAGACGCCGATGTAGACTTTGCTAAGTATGAGTCATTTCCTTTAAATGCAGCTGCGGCCTCATACGATGCAATGTCACTTGCAAGCATAAGTAGCTTAAACAAACGCCCCGCACTTAAATTACCTATTTTTAGCGTACTTAGTGATATTGATACAACAATAGATACGCGTGCCACACTAAAATTATTAAGTACATTACACCAAGGTAATTCAGTAAAATATAAGCCGCTCGATACTTTAGTACTTTATGGCAACACTGATATTTTACCGCCAGACTTTACTAGTGACTACATAGTAAGTAACCCGCAATGCACAACACTGCAGTGTAAAAAAATTCACGGTATATCGCATATTGCGGTTGTTAACTCACCGCAAAATCCACATTATGGAATTAATGCAACTTATCGTAATTGTGGCAGCTTTATTAACGACGACTTACTGTACAAAACATGTAAAACAACAAAAAAACCACAACTAGGAGAGCGTACAAGCGCAAACTTAAAAGACTATCCGGCTTTACAGCGCTTAACTTATAATCCTCATTTTGCCGAGCTTAAAATGCAAATTAGTACGTTTATTAAAAACGTAGAACAGCTTAGAACAACTACAAGGTAAGTAGTCATGGGAACGTTTTCGCACCAATGGTTTAGCAGTATTAATGAGATTGATCAGGCGCAGTGGCAACGTTTATTTGGTAATGAACCATTTACTCAACATGCTTTTTTATATGCCCTTGAACAAAGCCAATGCGTAACACAAAAAAGCGGTTGGCAGCCCCATCACCTCGCTATTTTTGAAGGTGATACACTCGTTGCACTTGCACCCGGATATTTAAAAAGTCATTCATACGGCGAGTACGTATTTGACTGGGCATGGGCTGAGGCATACGAAAAACACGGTTTAGCGTATTATCCAAAATGGCTATCTGGCATTCCCTTTAGCCCTATTGAGGGTAAGCGCATTGCTATCGATCACATCAATCCAAATGCGGTGTATCAATACATTACAGAGCAACTGAGCATACACAGTGCTCAGCAAGGTTGGTCGGGATGGCATGTTAATTTTTGCGACCAAGTTCAAGCCACATCATTAACTGAGCAACACGCCATGCTAAGAGTGGGTGTGCAGTTTCAGTGGTTTAATAAAGGTTATGAATCCTTTGACGACTTTTTGCAGATGCTTAGCTCGCGTAAACGCAGGTCACTTAAAAAAGAACGAGCTAAAATAGCACAACAAAATATTGATATTAAATGGCTGCAAGGCACACAAATTACGCCCGAGATAATGCAGTTATTTTGTGAGTTTTATCAGCGTACGTATTTAAAACGATCTGGTCATTTAGGCTATTTAAATATGGAATTTTTTACGCTTTTACATGCATTAATGGCTAATAATCTCGTTATTATGCTAGCCAAAAAAAACGACAGCGTGATTGCTGCAACACTTAGTTTAATCGGTGAAAATACACTTTACGGGCGCTACTGGGGAGCAAGTGAGGAAGTAGATTCGCTCCACTTTGAGCTGTGTTATTACCAAGGTATTGAGTTTGCAATAAAGCATAAACTCAGCTGTTTTCATTCAGGTGCACAAGGTGAGCACAAAATAGCGCGCGGATTTGAACCCGTACTTACCTACTCTGCTCACCATATTGTTGATGGCGACTTTAGTCATGCAATAAGCGACTACTTAAAGCGTGAACGCGGCCATATTGATATATATAAAGAGCAATGTAGCTCATTACTGCCGTTTAAAAATGAGTAACTGATTATTTGCAGGCATGGCTGTATCGCTAATGAGCGTAAGCCCTGCTTGCTTAGCTAGTTGTTCAACTGCTTCAAAATCTCTTATTCCACTTAACGGATCGCGCTCTGTTAAAAAGGCACTAAAGTCATGATTACTTGGGCTGGTAAATTCACCTTGGTATTTGAATGGCCCATAAATACACAATATACCACCGCTATTTAAGTGGCGTTTAACACCGTCAAAAAAACGTTCAACTAATTGCCAACTAACAATATGAAATGTATTTGCCGTATAAATAGCGTCAACCTTATCTACTGGCCACTCATTATTTAAATCAAGCTCAAGCGGCGCGTGTAAATTAGTTAAATCAGCTTCGCGATGCCATAAATTAATCCCTTCGTGGTTTATAGCGCGATCACTTGTATGCCACTGCAAATGAGGCAATTGCTCTGCAAAAAACACACTATGTTGGCCAGTACCTGAGCCAACTTCGAGCACTGTTTTAGTGTTTTTTAATACGGTTTTTAATTGCTTTAAAATAGGAGCTTTATTGTTTTCACACGCTTGTGAAAATGGCTTTGTCATTTCTGTGCACCAAAATTGTCGGTTAATGCACAACAGTAAAGCAAATTTGACTTATTTTGTCGTGTTCAAAAAATGATAATTTTTAAACTCTAAAACTATCATGAGGTTAAATTTATTTATTATGATTGGTATGTAATATGCTTTTATATAACCAACCCACTAAAGGGTTTAACTTATATTAAATTTCAAAGGATAAAATTATGCATATACCCTCTTATACAGCTGTAGACGCAGCTGTTGCAATAACCGAAAAAACCACCGACGATCATAGTTACGCCGTTGATATGAGAGCTACAGTAATCGATTTACTTTCGCACCCTAAACATAATCAACAGGCGATGACCAAACATGAAACAGATCAGATATTTATTCTTGGCTACAATTAAAACTCAAATTAGTATCGCAAATAATTTTTATAATAACTGTTTACACTGAAACCGATTAAATGTAATGATAACTATTATCGTTAACTTGAGTCGGTTTTTTTATGTCTTCAAATCATGCCCAGCATCGTTATCATCAAGAACTCTCTTGTCATTGCTTAAGACCTGGTCTGCATGTCCCCATGCTCGTTGCCGATTACATAGAAACCGCCCTTAACGTCGCAAAAAAATTTGAGCTGCAACGTAACCCTTTGCTTCAAGAGTTTTATCTTAGACGCACACACCATGAAATTATGAACAAAATGTGCGACCCTCTTATACATAATGCTATTCGTAAACAATGTTTAGAGCAGTTATACAAACCATTATTAGCATTAAAACGATTTTACAAAGTGCACAATAATACTGCACAATTTTTAATACTTGAGCGCGAAGCGCGTATTCTTAGTCACGAATTCAACCCTTTTTAAGGAGCACACTTATGAGTAACTTTAGAACAGAATCAGACAGCATGGGCGAGCTACAAGTACCTATTGATGCGCTCTATCAAGCGCAAACACAGCGAGCGGTTAATAACTTTGCCATTAGTGGCTTACCTATGCCAAAGCAATTTATAACTGCACTGGCTTATATAAAACAAGCCGCAGCACAAAGTAACTTTGAGCTTGGGCATTTAAGCAAAGCTAAAGCCAATGCTATTGAGCAAGCTTGCCAAAGTATTATTGATGGCGAGCACATTGAGCACTTCCCCGTTGATATTTTTCAAACAGGCTCGGGCACAAGCTCAAATATGAATGCCAACGAAGTTATTGCAACGCTTGCTAGTCGATTAGGCAGTGAGAGTATTCACCCTAATGATGATGTGAACATGGGGCAAAGTTCTAACGATGTAGTCCCTACTGCTATTGCCCTTAGTAGTGCAATAAATGTAGTGTATGAATTACTTCCTTCGCTTGAAAACTTATCGCAAAACCTAGAAAAGAAAAAAGCTGAAGTTGGCCATATAGTTAAAACAGGCCGTACACATTTAATGGATGCAATGCCTGTTACCTTTGATCAAACACTCAGTGCATGGCAGTCACAAGTCAATCATGCAGCAGCAGGAATTAGACATAGCTTAGAGCGTGTGTGCGAGCTTGCACAAGGCGGTACGGCCGTAGGAACAGGTATTAATGCAGACCCTAAATTTGCAGCAAAATTTGCAGAAAACCTGAGTGCTAATGTAGGTATTAGATTTACGCCTAGTAGTAACTTTTTTTACAATATAGGTTCACAAGACGCCATCGTCGCACTTTCTGGGCAATTAAAAGTACTCGCTGTCGCACAAATTAAAATAGCCAACGACCTACGCTGGATGAACTCAGGCCCACTTGCAGGCTTAGGTGAAATAGAGCTTGAAGCACTCCAACCAGGCTCATCTATTATGCCAGGTAAAGTAAACCCTGTTATACCTGAAGCCGCCGCAATGGTAAGTGCACAAGTAATAGGTAACGACGCCACTATTACGGTAGCCGGCCAAGCGGGTAATTTTGAGCTGAATGTGATGCTGCCAGTCATTGCGTATAATATATTGCAAAGCATAGAGTTACTTGCAAATAGCGCACAAGCACTGGGCGATAAAGCAATTGCCAGCTTTAAGGTGAATCAGCCAAATATAGATAAAGCACTCGCTAAAAATCCAATTTTGGTAACTGCGCTTAATCCGGTGATCGGTTATGAAAAAGCAGCAAAAATAGCAAAGCAGGCTTATAAAGAAGCTCGCCCAATTATTGATGTCGCTGAGCAGGAAACTGATTTACCGCGCGAAGAACTCGAAAAATTACTCAATCCAACCAAGCTAACGCAGGGCGGACTTTAGTAGAACAATATTTTTCACGTCTTTAATTACTTGATAATATAGTTTTTATTGCCGTAAAAAATGCACCGTGTATGATAGTGATGAATATTTCATCACTATCAAGGTTTTTTATGCGTACCCCATTATTAGCCATACTTTTACCACTGTGTTTAACTGCATGTTTGGATAACGAACCAGCTAAAACACAGCAAGTAACAATCGCCTCAGAGGCTGAAGCACCTAAGCAAGAGCTACAAAAGCTAAAAGAGAACACTCAATTACAAGAAAATACTAAAAAGAACGTAGTTGCTGAAAAAATACCAAAAGCTGATTTAAAAAACGTTTCAATAGACGATATAAAAGCAGCCAAAACTGAATTAAATACACTAACTGCAGATAAACAGTGTGATACAAGCACTCAATGTAGAGTAAATGCAGTAGGTAGTCGCGCATGTGGCGGGCCAAGCAGCTTTGTTGTGTATTCAACAAACACTGCGTCTGAGGATCAAGTAACAGCCCTTAGCGACAAAATCACAAAGCTTGAAAGTAGCTATAATTCACAAAAAGGGATAATGAGTATTTGTCAGCATTTAACAACGCCAAGCACGCAGTGTGTTGAAAATAAATGTGTTAAACTTGAAGGCTCAGCGGTAAGTGCATTTTAAGGATAACGTTATGAGTTGTTTACCATCAACAGTTAAACTGTCAATTATAAGCATTGCTAGCAGCATTTTGTTACTAAGTGGCTGTGCTAGCACTGTAACCTCAGGTAATGAACAAAATAAAAACTTGTCTGACTTGAACTATGATCTGAATAACATGGTGAGTAATAATAGCTGCACCGCTAGCTTTCAGTGCAAAGTCCTTGAAGTTGGCGCCCGCTCATGCGGTGGACCGAGTAAATACGCGGTTTATTCAACGCTAAACACCTCTCAAGAAGAAGCGGAACAGCTTGCTCAACAAATAACAAAACAAGAAAACATACAAAATAAAGCACAAGGCTTAACTGATTGTTCTCCAGTACTTGAAGTGCAATCGCTGTGTATTAATCAGCAGTGCCAGTCGTTTGATATAAAATAAATCAAACTTAACCTCAGCGTTAACTTATATATGGAATTAACGCTGAGATTACAACGACCAATACCACGCAAATACCCGCTTTTATAATGTACTTCATAGGCATTGTTTTAAGCACCCAATACGCATAAATAAAGCGTACAAAATAACTCGCCGCAGTACCAAACAACGCAAAAATAATTAAGTAAGCAATTAAAATAATATTCATAAAAACCTAATTAAATTATTTCACTTTTTTATTTTTAGTGTGCGCTATTAATAAATCAGCTACTTGCTGCTTTACGGCTCGCTTATCATCGCTTTGTACATCAAACCGAGTGGCAAGTTGTGCTATTTCATCATCATTTAAATTAAACGATAAACGTTGACGCGTTTTTTTAGACTTTACGTCTAAGCCAAGTATTTTGCGGATCATGTCTGATGGAGTTAGCTCTTGATCGATCGCTTGTTTTTTTATCAGCTTTTGAACTTCGCTGCTCAGATCAAATGCCATCTGCGTGGCACGTACAGCTTGTTCCTGACGTAACCACTTGTCTTTAGCATCACTCACTTAGCATCTCCGGGAAACAAGTCTACAATGTCTGTCATTGGGCGCGTCAGCGTTAGCGATACTTCGGTTTCGCCGCCATCCCAAATTTCGATATTTAAACCAAAGCCTTCATTATCAGACGCTAAGCAAATCATTTCACATGGCTCGCCACCTTCTTGCTCATAGCGAGGTAATGCTTGGTTGCGGTAATCTTTATTATGGAAATAACACACATAAGGCGACTCGCTTTGTTGATAGCTTTTAGCTAAAAACTGCATAAAGCGCTCTGGTGTATTTTGCACTGTAATGTGGGTTAACGACTCTTCATCAAAAATACGCGCAAACTCATCAAGGCTAAATATTTCTTCAACTTCGTTTCGTTGAATTTTAATAGAAAAGTTTGCCCACTCTTCACCGTCATCTTGCTCAATTTGTAAAAATACAACTTGCCCGCTGTTTGTCTCGAGTACAAATTCAGTATCACTACTGTGCTGGTATTGGTAAGTTTGAATACCAGTAACTCGTAACGTTTCACCTTTTAACCATGTTGGATAAGCAAATGAGTCTATAACGCTAAACATGTCGCCTACTTTAAGATCGCTTGGATGATTAAGCTGACGCTCTGGCTCTTTTTTAGATTTGAAAAAATTAAACATAGGAAGGTTGCCTTCTAAGCAAAAAAGGCAACTGAGCAAAACTCAGTTACCTTTTTAAAGTATAAACGTAATGGTTAGCTATTTTGCTTCGCTTTGATGCGAGCTAAAATATCAGCACTTTTTGGACTTGTGTCACCAATACCGGCTTCAGCCATTTTAGCTTTTAAGTCATCGCCATTTACGTCTGACTCAAGTTGTTTTGCAGCACCAAGCTGGTCACTACGATCTTGTTGACGCTGTTTAATGCGTTCAAGCGATTGACGAGCCGATGTCATAGACGAGCTATTTGTATTAAGCGTGCTGTTAACAGCCATTGTTGCTTGCTGTACGCTTTCAGTGGTTTTAACCATTGTAAGCTGACGCTGATTCTCTTTAATCGATTTTTCAGCATCTTTAACTTGCTGCTTAAGCGCAACAATGTGATTGCTAAAGCCAGACAATACTTGCTCGTTTTCAGCTTTTTCAGCTTCAAAGTCACCAATTTTTTCTGCAATTTCTAATGCTAATGCTTCGTTGCCCTTTTCAAGAGCTTGGCCTGCATACGCTTCATGTTCAGCGATTGAGGCATCTACAGCGCTAATTTTACGCTTAGTTTGCATTTCTTTGGCCATTACTTCAGTAAGACTTTTTTTAGCACGGTGAAGTGCATTTTGCGCGTCTGCAATTTCTTGCTCAAAAATACGGATGCCGTTTTTGTCTACAATTGCTTCGCCTGCTTCACGAGCGCCGCCACGTACTGCTGTAAATAATTTTTTTAAAATACTCATAATCTTAACTCCACTAACTAGCTATTAATCGTTTAAATACAAGGTCACGGCTTCTAGTGCGTCTATAGCGTTATCAGCTAATGTCACTAGTTCGTGGGTAACGTCATCTAATGATGAATTTACCGACAGTGCACCAAAAATCGCGTATTTGTTATCGATTTTAGCAAATGCACTCAGTGGAATCGGCACGTTTAAACGTAGTAATGTTTCGTTTAACTCGTTGCGTAATTCACTCTTAACTTCATCTTCGTCAAACAAGTAGCTAATACATAACAACTGCTCTTGTGTTTGAGTAACAAAAATTGGAAGTTCATCATTTCCATCAACAATGACTTGTAAAACATCTTGCTCACCAGGATTGGCAATCAAGAAAGACTCAAAGTTAGCGCCTTCAGTTTCAAAAGAAGCTAATTTTATTGAAAGTTCATTTAATTCCATGTCTCTGCCTTTTGTCGCTTGACATATTATGTCTGAGTTAAGATTCTCACGGCCGACATATTATGTCAACCATGTTTTATTAGTTTTTATACAATTCGCTTTCTATTTGCCATGCAGTTCGGTAGTAATCATACAACTGACCAGACCCTAACCTATTGACCTCAATACTTTTAACTTGTTCAAAATAATGATTAGGAAATACAAAACTTGCCAATAAATATTCTTTACTGATCCATCTTGATGGTACTGGCATAGTCGCTATATCGTTAATACGACCACTGGCCGACTGACCCATTTTAGTTGCTATAGTCCAGCCCCACTGCCCAAACGAAGGTATATTTTGCTGATATTGCTCAACATACCCAAACCCTGCAGCTTTAACCGTTTTACCTATACTTAAAAACGCTTTTTTAGCATGATAAGGAGAGGTTGATTGAACCGCCATTGCGCCATCGGGAGCTAATAATTGGCGTACATGATTATAAAAATAATCACTGTACATTTTATTTAGGTCAGGATGATTAGGGTCCGGTAAATCAATTAAAATAGTGTCGAACTGCTTAGATTGATCGAGCAGCTTTTCAACTTCTAAAAATGCATCACCCACTATTATGTTGGCGCGCGAGTCTTGCATCGATTTATTATTTAGCTGCAGCAATCGCTTACTAATATGCTCTGGTGGCGTAAAGTCACCGTCTTTATGACCAAATAAATTGAGAAGTTGTGCGTCTAAATCTATAAGCGTTACTTCATTCACCGGCCATTTTAAAACATCTCTAAGTGCAAGCCCGTCACCACCACCAATTATTAATACGCGGTCGTGTCGGTTAGAGGCAAGCATTGCAGGATAAACCAGCATTGAATGATATATTTGCTCATCAATACTTGAGAACTGCAAACGCCCATTTAAATATAAATCGGTGATCGGTTGCGGCTGGTTTTTACTTAATCTCTCAGTTAAAACAACGTGCTGATACTTAGTTGCCTGTGAGTAAATCACTTTATCTTTATATAAAACATTGCTTAGATTATTCATCCAACCACTGCCAAATATCAAAATAAAACCAAATAATGCTAACAATGCTATATGGCAAGCTAAAAGCGCCTTAGCAAAGCGTACATATGTGTGGTAACGCCATAAAAACGCGAGCCCTGCAATGATATTAAATAATGCCGTCCACGCGGCAGCCTGCATTATAGGCATTGAGAGCATGATGCTTACCCAAATGGCTGCACCAATACCAGCACCAATATAATCGGCACCATAAATAGTCCCTGCGTTGTTCTCCAAAAATCGGCCATAAACATGTTGGCGAATACGCGCTATAAGCGGTATTTCCATACCAATAAATAAGCCCAGTATTAAACCAAAAACATAAGGTAGAAAACGTGACCACTCTTGTAGCTTTTGAAATACGTAACCATTAAGTACAACATCAGGGGGTAAATTAAAAATGCTCGAAAATAAATGAGGAAGAGAATAACTAACTGCTATTACACCCGCTATCGCTAAAATGCAGCCCATGCCAACCAAAGCAATAATGCTTTCTAGCCAAGCAAAAGCGGTAAATGCATCTTTAAACCAACGCGCTAAAAAAGCGCCTAAGCCCATTGCTACAATCATAGTACCGATCATGGCGTAAATGGCGCTCTCTACTGAGCCAAGTACACGGCCCGCATAATGAGACAGTAAGTATTCATAAATAAGGCCGCACCCAGCAAGCACGGCCATAACAGTAATAAGTAATATATCGTGCCCAAGTAAGCGAGACTTACTTGGGGGAGTGTTGGTTGATGACACTGATTATGCGCCTAGTAAGGTTGCCATAGTGATACCTACCGCAAATGATACTGCTGCAGAAATAGTAGCTACACCTACATTTTTTTGACGATTAACTTCATCTGAAATATCGCAACCAGATAAAATTATTTTAATTGTCACTAAGTGCAAAATAATAAATGCAACAAGGCTCACTACTGCGCTAATAGCCCAGTATAGTAAACTCGCATTAATATTATCCGCAGCGTAAGGTGCAACGCCGGTTGCTGCTGTAATAGCTAATGCACTACCTACTAAAAATCCAGCGTAACGAATACCCACAGCTAAGTTACCATCAACAATTGCTTGTTGTAGGCAATCGCCACTTTTGTTTGTACGCTTAAATAACTGCACTCGGTACTGGCTAACAAGTAGTAATACAACGCTACCTATAATAAAGGCAGCAATTACAATTGGAAGACCATGCCAGCCATCAGTAGCCACCCATAAAAGAGCTGAGCGAATAACAATAGCAACACTTACAACATGACCAAAATCAATTATTGAAGCTGTAACGTTACCTTTAACGATTTCGTCGTGAAGACTTACTTTACGAAGTGCTACTTTATCTTGAAAGAAGTGACCCAATTTAATAAGTACAACCGCTAATGCGCCGTAAGCTAACATTTGCAGCGCTTCTTGTTGAAGTGTTGCAGCAAAAGCCCCACTACTTACACCCGTTAATACAATCGCCAGTGCGACTAAACCAGCAGCAAAACTAATACCAAAGGCAAAGTTATCGCGCTCTGTTATTTCATCATTTGCATGTAAGTTTGAAACCCAGCCTTTTATATATTTAAGGCTTACAAATAATAAAACAATAATTGCAAAATCAATCGCCAGCGCTTGTAGCGACCACATAGTTATTCCATTAAATTCATACATATTATTCTAACTCCAACTTTATTCTTTTACTTACCACGGCTCACGCCACGAGAGGTTCTGCTACCGCTATCACGCACCGATCCAGAGCTATTGCTATAACTGCTCGAACGAGAATAACTACTGCGGCTTTTTGGTGGCGTATAACTGCTACGGCTTAAACCTGATGCACCTGTTTTTTTACTCGCATAAGGGCTTGTAAACTGCTTACCTTGGCGTTGGTATGTTTGGCGCGTGCGTGTTTCTAGCGCGCTTTGAGTTTTAATTTGTTTAGGACTTGAATAACGCGAACGGCCATAGTCATTGTAATAACTATACTTTCGGCGTTTGCTCCAGCTTCCGTATTCAACACGGTCAAATACATCGCCTAAAATACGATACATTCCGTACCATTGCCAAAAGCTAATACCGTTACTATTTGATTGCCAGTTACCATAGTTAGGATTACCTACCATTTGGTTACCAACACCCTCACCTTCAGCTTGCTTACTAATTGCGCCTACACGTGCTAAAGCACCTTTCGACATATCAGCTAGCATATTAATAGGATCGGTTAACGCATCAGAAAATAACGTAGGTTTTGCCGCTTCACGCAACAAATCAATGCTATGTAACGTATCTTCATAAGGAGGAATTAAGTAAGTTCCTTTAATATCTTTAAGTCGCTGTGTTAAGCCACTATAAAGTGCGCCTTGGCGCGTTGCATCAAGGGTAATTACATCAACAACTTTTGTAAGCTCTGGTTGTTGTTTTTTAAGAAGCTCACCATATTCTTTAAGTAATACAGCATTGCGTACGCTTCCATTATCGAGTGCAGTACCAAGCTGAGACAGCTCCGTATCTACCTTTTTAATAGACTCTTGAATTGTTTGTTGCAGCTGCTCTTCTTTCGATTGACAACCTATAAGCACTGCGAACAAACAAAACAGGCTCATAAGTTTCCAAGCTTTAATATTCGACATTCATGTCACCTGATTTACTAAATTAACTCAGGTAGTTTTACACAGGTCACTTATTAAACCAAGAATGAAATTGCAACAAAGTGAGAAGAAGCAGCTAGTTTTTAAATCAGACTGTGATTTAGTGAAGATATAGAGTCGTATCGTGAGGTTAGAATTGAAGTAGAAGCTTTATAATATCAATCTGCTTATATATGGGGTCTATTTAACGTTAAGAAAATTACGCTAGAACTAGCCAAAAGTTTTTGTATCTAGTTGTTCTAAATAAAAATTTTAACGACGTTATAGTGCAATTTAATTCGTTAAATTGATTAAAGATTTATGCAGGTTGGTATAAGGGTACTTTCGATGCTTTCAGCGTCGGGAGTCGCTACGCTCGCCCGGCCTACGTGATGGGAGTAGATGAGTGTAGATTATACCAATCTGCATAAAGATTAAGTCAATTTGATCCAGTCTCTAGAGCATATGCTTTTAACCGTATCTGGAACAGAAATGAATTTGTTCCACGCTTGCGAAACCTGTTCAACTAT